>JAWVZD010000148.1:0-5696 GCA_033722395.1 Thermoanaerobaculia bacterium
CCTACGCGCGTAACGGGGCGGTGGCGCTGCTCATGCTGGCATTGCTCGCCGCCATCGGTCTGTGGTGGCTCCTGGGTCGGTCGGGTCACGGCCGCTGGGTCGGCTTCGCTCTGCTCGCCCTCGTGGTGGTCGAGCTGGCGCCCGTTCCCCCATGGCGGTGGCACGACGTCTTGCCGACCACGGCCCATCGTTGGCTGGCGGAACGGCCCGGGCCGATGCGGATCATGGACTGCGCCGAGCCGAGCCTCGGCGCTCTGAGCGTCACCGATCTGATGCCCCATCCGACGGCCGTGCTCGGTATCTTCAGCCGCCGAGCGATCGACCCGCGGCGGGAGCGGCGGGTGTGGACCGACCCGGAGATGTGGGATCCGGTGCGGCCGCTGTCGGACTGCGCCGAGCCGGGGCTCGGTCCGAAGCTCGCAGCACTGGGGTACTCGCACCTCGTGGTGCGGGCCGACTATCGGCTGCGCGATCTCGTGCCGCGCGACGGCCTCGTCCTGTTGCGCCGCTTCGACGATGCCGACGTCTTCTCGGTCGAGGCACCGAAGGCGACCGTCTTCATGGGGGAGATCGAGGGGCTGTCCTGGCGCTCGGGAACGGCGGAAAGGAGCTTCCGCTGGGTGGGGGAGCGCGGCCGTTTCGAAGTGATCAACGGCGCTCGGTCGACGGTGCGAGCCGTGCTCGAGATCGAGCTCTTCGCCTTCCACCGCCCTCGGCCGACCGACGTCTTCCTCGACGGGGTCGAGCTCGCCTCGGCGGTCGTCACGCCCGAGCCGGAACGCTTTGTCTGGGGTCCGGTCGATCTCCCCCCGGGCGTGAGCCGGCTCGAGCTGGTGCCGCGAGGCGACCCGCTGGTACCGGCCGATATCCTGGGCACCCAAGACACCCGCGCCATCACCATCGGCGTCGGTGAGTGGGTCTGGCGCGTTCTCGATCGTGTCGGTGCCGGATCGGAGCCGACTCGATAGCGGTCGTGCCTCCCTCTCTGAGCGTGGCACTTCAGGCGCCGCCGCGAGCTCCGGCTCGGTCAGAACGAGAGACGGTAGATCAAGGCGAAGTCCCTGCCGGGGAGCACGATCTCGTCTTTGAGGAACGAGGTGTGCACCCGGCCCACCTCGTCCGTGAGGTTCTTGCCGACGATCTCGATGCGGTGGACGGTCGTCTCGGTGAAGAAGCGGTAGCCGACCGAGGCACCCACCAGCGTGTAGCCGGGCGTCGGCGTCTCGCCTTCGAAGGTGGCGACGCGGTCCTGCTCGAAGATGCGCCTGACATCGGCGGAGGCCGACCAGCGCTCGCTGCGGTAGTGGAGCGAGGCGCCCAGCCGGGCCGCCGGGATGCGAGGCAGGTCGCCGCCCCGCGCCAGCTCGGCGCGCACCACGTCGGCCACCAGATCGAGCTCGAGATGATGTGGTTCGGTCTCCAGTAGCTCGATGTGGATCTCCGCCTCGGCACCGGTGAAGTCGGCGTCCGCCTGGGTGTAGCGAGCGACGGGGAGGCCGTCCTCGACCTCGCCGGTGAAGGTCTGGAAGATGAAGTCCGAGAACTCGTTGCGGAACAGCGTCAGCGAGCCGTCCCAGCGGCCGAAGTCCGCGCGCAGCGTCAGGTCGACGCCGAGGCTGGTCTCGACGTCGAGGTCCGGGTTGCCGAGCTCGAAGGCGCCGGTCGCCAGGTGGGGTCCGTCGGAGAAGAGCTCCTCGGCATTCGGCAGCTTGGTCGAGCGCGCGACGTTGAGGGCCACCGAGTGGGACTCGCTGGGAGCCCAGATCGCCCCGACCGACAGGGACAGCCCGTCGTCGTCACGCCGCGGGCCGGGCGCCGCGTCGACCCGCTGGCTCTCGTAGCGGCCGCCGAACTGGAATCGCCAGTCGCGCCGGTCGAGCTCCTCGAAGGCGAACAGCGCCCACTTGTCGGTCTCCGAGGGCGGCGTGAAGGCCTCCTCGCCGATCGCCGCGAAGTCGCGGCGGCTCGCCTGCAGCCCGAAACTGCCGTGCCACGGCCCGATGCGGCGGTGGACCGCCTCGGTGCGCACCTCGAGGAGCTCGTTGCGGAAGACCGTCCCCACCTCGTCGCCTTCGAGCTCGACGTGCTCGTAGTCGGTGCGGCCGAGGCGCAGGCGCACGGTGTCGATGAAGCCGCCCAGCTCGCGCCAGGCGCCGGCGAGGTCGAGCCGGCGCTGTTCGAGGTCGATGCGCACGCTCTCTTCGCCGTGCTCTCCCTCTTCCCCTTCGTGCTCCTCTTCCCCCTCCTCCTCGTGGGCGTGGCCGCCGGGGATGCCGTACAGGCTGTCGTAGCCGGTCACGGCGACGCCGAAGAAGCCACGGTCGAAGACCCAGGAGAGGCCGAGCGTTCCACCCTCGCTCTCCACGGCGCTGTTTTCGAGGATGCCGGGCACCTCGGTCTCGACATCGGCGTCGTTCGGGATCTCGTAGTCCTCGGTCTCCCGCCGGAAGCCGTCCAGATGCCAGGCGAACCGCTCGCCGGCCCGGCCCTCGAGGGTCAGGCCGCCGGAGGTCTCTTCGGCCGCGGTGGCGCCCCGGAGGGTGAGGTCGCCGGTCAGGGTGGCGTTCGGAGCCACCTCGGGGATCGACCCGTCGAAGACGTTGACCACCCCGCCGATGGCGCTCGAGCCGTAGAGCAGGGTGGCCGGACCGCGGGCGATCTCGATGCGCTCGGCCGCCATCGGTTCGATCGCCACGGCGTGGTCCGGACTGGTGGTCGAGGCGTCACCGCTGTCGATGCCGTTCTGCAGCACCCGGACGCGGTCGCCCCCGAGGCCGCGGATGATCGGCCGGCCGGCGCCCTGACCGAAAAATGACGACGAGACACCCGGCTCGCGCCCGAGGGTGTCGCCGAGCGACATCTCGACGCGTTGCGCCAGGTCGTCGCCGCTCAGCACACCGACCGGCTGGTAGAGCTCCTCGACATGCCGCGGGTTGGCCGAGGTCGACACCACGATCTCTTCGGAGTGGATGCGGACGTCGACGACGAGGACGACCTGGGTGGTCCGGCCGGCGGCGATCTCGACCGCTTCGAGGGCGCGACCGTGACGCCGGCTGTCGGCCTCGACATAGAAGCTGCCGGGTGGCAGGCCGGTGATGGTGAAGCTGCCGTCGTCGCCCACCGCGACCCTGCGGTCGAGCTCGAGGACGCGGACTCGCGCGTCCCGGGCCGGCTCGCCGCCGGCGGTCTCGACGCGGCCGGCGAGAGCGCCGTCGTCGGTGCCCGAGGGCGAGGCGTCCGGGCGTGAGGACTGGGCGGCGGCTGGCGTGGCGAGCGTGGCGACCAGGAGCGCGGTCGCGAGGAGAACGGTGCGGACGAACGGCTTGGTGCCCTGTGAACGAGTAGTACGCGAGCTCTTCATCTGTTTGACCTCCGAACGAATCGAATCGAGCGCGGTCGAGGACACACCGCGCGGCTCACCCCGTCGGCGACGGGGCGACTGAAAAGGAGATGTCCTCGGAGGTCAGGCGGGGGGAGCGCGCGAGCGGCGAGCCCCGTCGGTGAGCGAGCCGAGCCGCCGCTGCGCCGGCTCGACGTCGAGCTCGCGATGACCGGCGGGCTGCCAGTCGAGTCCGACGTGGTGGGCGAACAGACGGGCGCTGTGGACGCACACCATGCACTCTTCGAGCGGGAGGTGCTCCTCGCGGTCGAAGTGCGGTGGGGCGTCGGGATGGGCGGCCTCGGTGTGAATCGGGCTCGCATCGGCGCTCTCGTGGACTGGATGATTCAGTCCGGCGGCGAGCGGTAGGACGAGGAGCGCCAGCGCCAGCGCCGCTATCAGCGGTCGGCGGGCGGTGAGAATCGAGCCTGTCGCGAGGTGCAGCATCGGTCGAATCGAGGCTCCCATCGCTCGGGAGCTACCTTCGCGGGAGAATTTTAGCAGGGCGATCGATGCTCTCGCGAGCCGGCGTCCATCCAATGGCCCGACGGCCCCTGCCGGCTCGCTAGTCGACCAGGAGCATGGTGGCGAAGACGAGGATCGCGATCGTCACCGCGCCCCGTACCCAGCGGTGGCCCTTGAGAACGGTCAGGCGGGCGCCGACGAGACCGCCAGCGACGGTGCCGGCGGCGAGCACCAGGCCGGCGAGCCAGACCACCTTGCCGGCGAGCGCGAAGAGGGCGAGCGACAGCAGAGTGAAGGCGAGGACGGTGAGCACCTTGACGGCGTTTCCTCGCACCAGATCGAGCCCCGCGAAGGTGGTGCCGGCGAGGAGGAAGAAGCCGACGCCTGCCTGGACGAAGCCGCCGTAGATGCCGATGGTGAAGAAGATCGCCGCCGGGAGCCAGCCGGGACGAGGTGGGGCAGCGGCGGGCGCACCGTCGTCGGCCGGACGCCACAGGGTGTAGATCGAGACCGCCACCATCAGGAAGGCGAGCACGCGCTCGAAAGCCTCGTCCGGGATCTCGAGCGCCGCCCAGGTGCCGAGGGCCGCACCGGCGGTCGCCGGGATCGCCGCCCAGCGGAGGGCACCGCGTTCGAGCACACCGTGGCGGTCGAAGCTCCACACCGCCGCGACGTTCTGCAGCACGATCCCGACCCGGTTCGTGCCGTTGGCGACCCCGGCGGGCAGACCGAGGAAGATCAGGATCGGCAGGGTGAGGAACGAGCCGCCGCCGGCGACGACGTTGATCACCCCGGCGACGAGGCCGGCGGCGAAGAGGGCCAGGTATCCGAGGGCATCCATCGGTCGGCGGAAAGAGTACCTCGGGACGGCTCGCGTCCGACGTGCGGGCTTCGGTCGGAGCGACTATGATGGAGCGGCTGGAATGAGCGACCTCCCGAACACCGCCGTCATCGGACCGGGTGCCGTGGGCTGTTTTTTCGGCGGCATGCTGGCGCGCGCCGGAGCGAGGGTGACGCTCTTCGGACGGCCCGAGTCGGAGAGTCCGCATCGCGAGGCGATCCGGGAGCACGGACTCGCGATCGACGGGGTCGAGCTGCAGGAGACGATCCCGCTCCAGGTAGCGGAGGTCGGCACCGACGAGGGCGACGCGGCGCTCGCGGCGGCCGAGTTGGTGCTCTTCGCCGTCAAGTCGCAGGACACGCTCGAAGCGGGGGAGCAGATGCGCGGCCGTCTCCACCCGGAGGCGATCGTGGTGAGTTTGCAGAACGGCATCGACAACCCGGAAGTGCTGGCCGAGCTCGGCATCGACGCCCTGCCGACGGTGGTCTTCGTGGCGGCGGCGATCGAGCAGCCCGGCGTGGTCAAGCACCGCGGCCGGGGCGATCTGATCATCGGCGATCCCGATCGCCGTGCGGGGGCGCCGGGCGATGCGGCGAAGCTGGCGGCGGCCGAGCGCGTCTCCGAGTGGTTCGAGACGGCCGGCGTGCCCTGTCCGGTGGCCGACGACATCCGGCGCGGCCAGTGGCTCAAGCTCATCCTCAACTCGATGACCAACGGCATCAGCGCGCTGACCGACGCCAGCTACCGGGCCCTGGTCGAGTTCGAGCCGACCTGGGAGCTGGCGCTCGGGATCGGCCGGGAGGCGGTGGCGGTGGCCAAGGTGGAGGGCACGGTGCTCGATCTCGACGAGATCGTCGCCATGGGCCGGAAGATCGCCGGCGGCATCGGCGAGGCCACCTCGTCGACCCAGCAGGACATCGCCGCGGGTCGCACGACCGAGATCGACTCGCTCAACGGCTATATAGTTCGCCGCGGCGCCGAGCTGGGCGTCGAGACCCCGATCAACCGGGC
>JAWVZD010000149.1:0-5679 GCA_033722395.1 Thermoanaerobaculia bacterium
CCGGTGTCGTCTCCGGCATGAGCGGCAGTCCGGTCTACATCGACGGGCGTTTGATCGGTGCGGTCGCCTTCGCCTGGCCGTTCACCCGCGGCGCCGTGGGCGGGATCACGCCGATCGACTCGATGCTCGAGCTTGCGGCGGCGGGCGAGACGTCGGCGTCGACGGGTCTCTCCCGTCTGCCGACGCTGCCGACGGAGCTCCTGGCCGCCGAGCTCGAACCGAGTCTGCTCGCGGACGAGCTCGAGCGGCTCGTACCGGCGCTGCCGTCCGAGGGGCGGGACGGCGTCGTCTGGAGTCTGTCGGGCTTCGGGGCGCGCACCCGGGGGATGATCGAGCGCGCACTCACCGGGGTGGCGCCGAGCGGCGCCGCCGGCGATGCGGTCGACAGCGAGCTGCGGCCGGGCAGTGCGGTGGCGGGCGTGCTCATCGACGGCGATCTCAAGGTCGCCGCCACCGGCACGGTGACCGAGCGGCGGGGCGAGGAGATCCTGGCGTTCGGTCACAGCTTCCTCGGTCGCGGACGGGTGCGCGTGCCGATGGCGGCGGCGGAGGTGGTGACCGTCCTGTCGAGCCGGTTCGTCTCGTTCAAGATCGCCAACGTCGGTCCCGTGGTCGGTTCCTTCGAGCTCGATCGCTCGAGCGGCGTCCGGGGGCGGGTCGGCGTCATGGTGGAGACCGTGCCGCTCGAGGTACGGATCGGCGGGATGGCCGAGCGCACCTTCCACATGGAGCTGGCGAACGAGCCGGCGCTGTTGCCGATGCTGGTGGCGATCTCGTCGCTCGGCGCGCTCGACGCCGCCACCCAGGCGGCGGGCGACCAGGGGATCGATCTCGTCGCGCGGTGGGATCTGGCCGGCTACGAGCCGTTGGAGATCCGCCAGAGCTTCGACGGCGGCGGCGCCGGCATCCAGAGCGCCATCTACCTCCTGCTGCTGACCAACTTCCTGGCCAACAACCCGCTCGAGGAGACCCGGCTCGAGAGTGTGGCGGTGTCGCTCGAGCAGTACCCGCAGCCGCGCACGACCCGGCTCGTATCGGCCTCTGCCGACCGCTCGATCGTCGAGCCCGGCGCGCCGGTCGTGCTGACCCTCGGTCTGATGCCGTTCCGCGGTGAGCCGACCGAGCGGCGGCTGGCCCTCGACCTGCCGCGCGACCTGCCGGACGGTCGCTACTCGCTGGTAGTGGGCGACGGGGTCACCATCGATCGCATCCGGCAGGTCGTCGAGCCGGTGGTGCCGGAGACCTTCGACCAGGCCCTCGACATGGTGCGGCGCTTCCATTCCGAGCGCGATCTGGTGGTCCTCGGCCTGGTGCCGTCGTGGGGATTGAGCTTCGCCGGACACGCCCTGCCGCAGCTGCCCGGCTCGATCCGGCGCCTGTGGCAGGATGCCCCGCCGGGCGCTGCCGTGCCGCTCGCCTTCGCGATCGCCGAGGACAGGATCGAGCCGAGCGAGGTTCCGCTGGCGGGCGCGGTGCGGGTCGACCTCGAGGTGCGTCAGACGCCGGCGGTGTCGATGCAGCCGGAAGAGGACGAGGGCGACGGCGGTGACGGCCAGCAGTGGGTCCGGCGGGGTGGAGAGCCGGGGAAGGAGGCCGCGGCCGATGTCGCGGTGAGCACAGCAGCGGGCCGAACGGCGCCGGCAGGCGGATCGCCGCCCGAGGACGATCCGCAGGAGGGCGATCGCGTCGGGGGCGATCCGGACGACGACGAACCAGAGCGCGAGGGAGACGAGGAGTCGACGTGAGACGAGGTAGATGGTTGCGACAGCTCGCCGTGACGACCGCGATCGCACTGGCGCAGATCGGCACGGTGGTCGGCCCGCTCGAGGGCTCGGAGGTGCGCTTCTTCTCGATGAGCCGCCGAGGTGCCTTCCTGGAGGGCGATCTGGACGGCGTGAGCGTCGATTCGCTCGGCGTCCTGGGGCTGGCCAATCGGGTCGCTCGGGTCGGGTCGGTGGAGGAGCCGTATCTGTTCACCGCCGCGCGGCACCCCGACGGTTGGGTCCTCGGCACCGGCAACGCCGGTCGCGTCGTCCTGCTCGACGAGAGCGGCGGTGTCACGACGCTGCTCGAGGCCGACGAGCCGACGATCTTCGCCGTCGCCGTCGACGGTGAGGTGGTGTGGGCGGCGAGCTCGCCCGGCGGGCGCGTCCACCGGATCGACGGGGAGGGGGCGGAAGCCTTCTACGAGACGCGCGAGACCTACGTCTGGGCGCTAGCGCCGGACGGTGCGGGCGGTCTCTGGATCGCCACCGGTACCGACGGGCGGGTGCACCGGGTCGACGCCTCCGGCCGGGGCTCGGTGGCCTACGACGTCGACGACGTGCACGTGCGCTCGCTGCTGGCGCTCGACGACGGGCGACTGCTGATGGGAACGGCGGGCGAGGGGCTGTTGCTGCTTCTCGAGGCCGACGGCTCGGCGCGCACCCTCTACGACTCGGCCCTGGCCGAGATCGTCGCGCTGGAGCGGGGTGCGGGCGACCTCTGCTTCGCCGCCGCCATCCAGAGCGAGGCCGGCCTGGTCGACATGACCGCTCAGGCGCAGGCGCAGGCTCAGGCGCAGGCCCAGGCGCACGGTCAGACGCAGGCGACGACCGGCGAACAGGCGGCCTCGGTGACGGTGGTCGAATCGGGATCGCAGGCTGCTCGCCCGGCCCCGAGCGGTAACGGGTTCCGGTCGCAGGTGCTGCGCTTCCCGTGCGGTGGCGGGGTGATGGAGACGCTGTGGGGCTTCGACGACGCCACCGTCTACGACCTGCTGTGGCAGGACGATCGCCTGTGGATCGCCACCGGGCAGGAGGGCAAGGTCTTCAGCCTCCAGGACGGCAACGTCGTGCTGGAGGAGGACGTCGACGAGCGGCAGGTGGTGGCGCTTCTGGCCGACCGCCACGGTCCGGCGCTGGCCACCACCAACGCGGCGGCGGTCTACCGGGTGCTGGCCGAGAGCGAGGAGCGCGGCGTCTACACCAGCGCGGCGCTCGACGCCGGCGAGATCGCCGAGTTCGGCACCCTGCACTGGCGCGGCCGCGCGCCGCGCGCGGAGGCGGTGCGCTTTTCGGTGCGCAGCGGCATGAGCGCCACTCCGGACCGCACCTGGTCGTCCTGGTCGGAGCCCCGGAGCGGCCGCGAGGTGCCGGTCGGCGGGGTGCCGCCCGGTCGCTACCTGCAGTTCCGCCTCGAGTTGGCTCGCACCGATCCACCGCCGGCCGTCTCGGAAGTGTCGATCTCCTACCGCCAGAAGAACCTGGCGCCGAAGATCGAGAACCTCGAGGTGCTCGACGCCGGCCAGGTCCTGGTGCCGGCCAACTTCAATCCGGCGGCACAGGTCTTCGAGCCGGTGCGTCCGAACCGCGACGGCATCTTCACCACCCTGACGCCGGAGCGCGAGCGCGACAACTCGCGGTTGAAGACGCTCTGGAAGCGCGGCTACCGGACCTTCCGCTGGTCGGGCGAGGACCCCAACGAGGACGAGCTCTCCTACACCCTCGAGTTCCGACCCGAGAGCGAGACCGGACGCTGGTTCCCGATCGTCGAGGAGTACCAGGAGAGCTATTTCAGCTTCGACGCCACCGTCCTGCCCGACGGCGTCTATCGCTTCCGGGTGACCGCCTCGGACGCGGCGGCCAACGGCGACGGCGAGCCGCTGCGGGCCAGCCGGGTGACCGGCCCGGTGACCATCGACCACACGCCGCCGGTTCTTGGTAAGGTCGATCGGCAGGCGGGGCGGATCGGCTTCGAGGTGGGGGACGCCCTGAATCCGCTGCGGCAGGCGGAGTACAGCCTCGACGGCGGAGAGTGGCTCGACCTGGCGCCGGCCGACGGTCTGCTCGACGGCCGCTCGGAGCGCTTCGAGCTGGCGGTCGAACCGGAGGTCGGTCTGGTGCTCGTCCGCGTCATGGACACCTCGTTCAATCTGGCGACCTTCGACCTGAGCCCGACACCGTGAGCAGCGAGCGCATCGCCGTCTATCCGGGGTCGTTCGATCCGATCCACAACGGCCATCTGGACATCGTCGACCGCTGCCGGCCGCTGTTCGACCGCGTCGTCGTGGCGGTGCTGTTCAACGACAAGAAGGAGCCGCTCTTCTCGGTCGACGAAAGGCTGTCGATGATCGCCGAGGAGACCGCCCGCTACCCCGAGGTCGAGGTGGAGAGCTTCTCCGGACTGCTGGTCGACTTCATGGACGAGGTCGGCGCGTCGATCATCATCCGTGGTCTGCGCGCCGTCTCCGATTTCGAGTACGAGTTCCAGATGGCGTTGATGAACCGGCGGCTCAACCCGCGGGTCGAGACCGTCTTCATGGCGCCGAAGGAGGAGTTCAGCTACCTGTCGAGCCGCCTGGTCAAGGAGGTCTTCTTCCTCGGCGGCAACCTCGACGGGCTGGTGCCGGCGAGCGTGCTGGAGCGGATGGAAGAGCGTCGGGCAGAGGGCGGATGACGGCGGCCGATCTCGACACATTCTGCCGCGAGCTACCCAAGATCGAGCTTCACGTCCACCTCGAAGGCTCGATCCGGCCGCGTACTCTCCTCACCCTGGCGCGCCGTCGCGGGGTCGAGCTGCCGGCCGACGACGAGGCCGGTCTGGCGCGCTGGTTCGCCTTCCGCGACTTCGACCACTTCGTCGACATCTACCTGACCTGCTCGCGTTGCTTGCGGGATCCGGAGGACTTCCAGCTGGTGGTGCGCGATTTCCTCGCCGAGCAGGCGCGCCAGAACGTCCTCCACTCCGAGGTCCACTTCACGATCGGCACACACCTCGCCAACGGCGTCGCCGGCGACGAGGTGGCCGACGCGGTGTGGCAGGGGATCGAGGCGGGAGAGCGCGAGCTCGGCGTGTCGATGCGGTTGATCCCCGACATCGTCCGCAACGCCGACATGTCGCACGCCGACGCCACCGTCGAGTGGGCGCTCGAGTCGCGCCGTTTCGGCGTCGTCGCGCTCGGCCTGTCGGGCTCGGAGGAGTGGCCGACCGAGCCGTTCCGAGAGCACTTCGCCGCCGCCCGGCAGGAGGGGCTCCACGTCGTCGCCCACGCCGGGGAGCAGGCGGGACCGGCGTCGATCCGATCGGCGCTCGCGGTCTGCGGACCGGAGCGGATCGGACACGGCATCTCGGCGGTGGAGGATCCGACACTGCTCGCCGAGCTGGCCGAGGCGGGGATCCCGCTCGAGATCTGTCCGACCTCGAACGTCGCCCTCGGGTTCGTCGAGTCGGTCGAGGCGCATCCGTTCGACCGTCTGCGGCGCGCCGGCGTGCCGCTGTCGGTCAACTCCGACGATCCGCCGTTCTTCGGCACGACCCTGTCGGACGAGTACCGCCGGCTGGCCGAAGCGTTCGGCTACGATCGATCGACCCTGGCCGAGCTGGCGCGGGCCGCGCTCGAGCAGTCGTTCGTAGGTCCGGCGCGGCGGCGAGAGCTGGCCGAGCGCGCGGCCTCCGGCGCCGCCGCCCTGGGGGTGGAGTATCATGCCTGAGTCGGCTCGCGGCGCGTCGTTCCGGCGGGCGCTTCGACATCGACGCCGATTCGCTCGCCGCGAGGCGAGCTGCCACCCGACACCGAGAGGAGCCACGACGGCATGAGCGAACCGCAGGTCCCCCACAAGTCTCCCGCCGTCCTCGAGCTCGAGCCCGGCACCTACTGGTGGTGCCGGTGCGGCCGCTCCGAGGACCAGCCGTTCTGCG
>JAWVZD010000150.1:0-5668 GCA_033722395.1 Thermoanaerobaculia bacterium
ATCCGCGGGCGCAGGAGTGGGACGACGCGCTCTCCAAGGCACGTTTCGAGTTCCGGTGGCGAGACCAATTCAACCTGTCGCTCGATCCGATCACGGCCGAGGCGTATCACGACGAGACCCTTCCGGCCGAGGGGGCGAAGGTCGCCCACTTCTGCTCGATGTGCGGTCCGAAGTTCTGCTCGATGGAGATCACCCGCGAGCTGCGCGACTACGCCGCGCGCGAAGGCATCGAGGTATCGACGGCGGTCGACAGCGGGCTGGCCGAGAAGGCCGCCGAGTACCGACGCGAGCGCCTGCGGGTCATCCGCGACTGAGCGGTGGCTCGCCCGGTGGCTCGATCGCCGGTACACCCTTCCCGGCTCTACGATCCCGTCGCCGCGCCCAGGCCCGAGCCTCGATCGTGAGGACGGCGAGAATCGCTCCGCCGGCGTTCAAGCCGACGTCCTTCAGGTCGTAGTAGCGGCTCGGAAGGATGTGTTGGATTCCCTCGTCGAGCCAACCGGCGGCCGCCGTCGCCAGGATCGCCCAGAGCCAGGAGCGTCCCCCGAAGGCGCCGTTCGCACGCCGCTCCTCGAGAGCCCAGAAGACGAAGGCCGCCACCAGACCGTACTCCAGCAGGTGCAACCTCTCCTCGGCGCGCTCCATCACCACGAGGGCAGCCAGATAGACCGCCCCGGCGAGCGCCACGACCGCCACCTCTCGACGACCGGGCCGCTGACGGCCGATCCGCCACATCACGACCGCCGCGCTCGCCACCATCACGAGCGCCACCGAGAGGCGTAGCAGGTTGTTGTCGCGTAGGACCTCGACCGCCGTGCGGGCCAGCCCGAGGGTCGAGTAGATGAGAATCAGCGTGCCCAGGGCGAGCAACCAGAGCCGGCGCTCGCGGGTCGACGTGAACAGGCTCATCGAGAAACCCATGGAACCTCTGGGGAAACAATACGCATCCGGACTCCCGCTCGGCCGTCTAGCCTACCGAACTACGCCCGGTGTGCATCGGGCTTCGGCGCGACGTACCGCGCCCCCCCCGGGGCCGATCCTCTTGCCCGTGGCAGACTCCTACGGTTCGAAGGAAGCGGCCGGCTCCCGGCGGAGCCGGCCGCACTCGGGTGGGTGGGCCGAGTCGTAGAGAACTGCCCGCCTGGCGCAACCGTCTCGCCGATGGCCAGCGGGCGAGCTCGGTGAGACGGCACGGCTAATCGAGGTTCTTGCGCAACACCGTCGGGATGTCGAAGTCGTCGACCTCCGACCAGTTGGGCCCGAATCCACTCGGATCGTCGTTGCGCTCCTGCGCCAGAACCTTGCGGTAGAACGGGATCTCCTCCTGCTCTTCCTTGCCCGGCGGCTCGACCTCGGCGGTCTCCGGGGCAGGCTCGAACGAGTCGTCGACCGGTTCCGGCTCGCGGCTCGCCGGACGTGCCATCGGCCGCGGCCGGAAGCTCCCGTCGCTGCGCTGGAAGCCGGTGGCGATGACCGTCACCTTCATCTCGTCCTCCATCGCGTCGTCGATCACCATGCCGGAGATGATGTTCGCATCGGGATCGACCGCCTCGGCGATCACCTGCGCCGCCTCGGCGACCTCGTGGAGGGTCAAGTCGTCACCACCCGAGATGTTGATCAACACACCCTTGGCACCCTCGATCGAGGTGTCCTCGAGCAGCGGCGAGGAGATCGCCCGCTGCGCCGCTTCGATCGCCCGGGTCTCGCCCTTGGCGATGCCGGTGCCCATCAGGGCCATTCCCATGCCGGTCATGATGGTCTTCACATCGGCGAAATCGACGTTGACCTCGCCCGGAACCGTGATCAAGTCGCTGATGCCCTGCACCGCCTGGCGCAGGACGTCGTCGGCGATGCGAAACGCCTCAGACAGCGGGGTTCCCCGGTCGACGAACGAGAGCAGGCGCTCGTTGGGGATGCTGATGACGGTGTCGACGGCACCCCGCAGCTCGTCGAGTCCCTGGGTGGCGAACTCCGAACGGCGGCGCCCTTCGAAGCCGAACGGTCGGGTGACCACCGCCACTGTCAGGGCGCCGATCTCCGAGGCGAGCGAGGCGATGATCGGTAGCGCTCCCGTCCCGGTGCCGCCTCCCAGGCCGGCGGTGAGGAAAACCATGTCGGATCCCTCCAAAAGCTCGAGGATGGCGTCGGTGTCCTCCAGCGCCGACTCGCGGCCGACCTCCGGGTCGCCGCCGGCGCCGAGGCCGCGCGTGCGACCGGCACCGAGTTGCAACTTCAGCGGCGCCCGGCACTTCTCGAGGGCCTGTAGGTCGGTATTGGCGGCGATGAACTCGATACCGCCCAGGTTGGCGTCGATCATGCGGTTCACGGCGTTGCCGCCGCCTCCACCGACCCCGACTACTCGGATCTTCGCCGGCGCCATGCCGCGCTGGGGCTCCAGGCGGATCGGCGCCTCTTCGGACTGCTCTTGATCCCTCTCTTCGAACAAAATCATCGTCGAACCTCCTTCGGTTCTAGAGAAGGTCGGAGAACATGCCGCGCAAGCTGCCGACCATGTCGCGCACGCTGAACGCCGTCCTCCTGCCCTTCTGCCGTTGGGTCTGCTCTGCCGCACGGGCGTAGAGGAGCAGGCCCGAAGCCGTGCACCACGCCGGCGACTTGATCACATCGACGAGCCCGCCCAATCCGTTGGGCAGGCCGTAGCGAACTCCCGAATCGAACACCTCTTCTGCCATCTCGAGAAGACCGTCTAGCTGCGCTCCGCCGCCGGTCAGCACGACTCCGCCACGCAGGTTCTCCTCGAAGCCGTTGTTCACCAGGTCCTCGCGCAGCAGGGTGAGCATCTCCTCGGCGCGCGGCTGCAGGATGTCGGAGAGCTCGCGCCGAGGCACGACACGCGCGCCACCGCCTGCCACCGTCGGTACCGAGACGCCTTCCTCGTCGTCGACCATCGAGGCCAGGCAGCAGCCACTCTTGATCTTGATCCGCTCGGCCTCTTGAAACGGCGTCCTCAAGACCATCGCCAGATCGTTGGTGAAATGCCCCGCGCCCATCGGCATGACACCGCTGTGCTGCACCTCGCCGTCGGCGAACAGAGCGTACTCGGTCGTGCCGACGCCGATGTCGACCAGTAGGACGCCGAGCTCGCGCTCGTCGTGGGTCAACACCGCCTCGGCGGTAGCCAGAGGCTCGAACACCATCTCGATGACCTCGATGCCGGCTCGGTTGACGCAGGTGAGCAGGGTCTTCGAGCGCGTCACGTTGCCGGTCACCAGGTGGACCGCTACCTCGAGCCGGTTGCCGAGCATGCCCAGTGGATCGGCCACGCCACCCTGCTCGTCGAGAATGAACTCCTGCGGAATGGCGTGCAGCACCTCGCGGTCGGACGGCAGCGCCGCCGACTGCGCCGCCTCGAGGACGCGCTGGATGTCGTGACGGCTGATCTCCCGGTCCTTGCGCGAAACCGACACCATGCCGCGCGAGTTGACCGAGCGGATGTCGCTACCGGCGATACCGACGTAGGCTCGCGACACCTCCATCCCGGCCATCACCTCGGCCTCCTCGGTCGCCTGTTTGAGCGCCTCGACGGTGGCTTCGACGTTGACGATATTGCCTTTGCGCGTGCCCCGGTTGGGCGCCACGCCACGGCCCACCACCTCCACTCCCCCTTCCGGGTCCTCCTGACCGATGAGGACACCCACTTTCGAGGATCCGATGTCGATGCCCACGATGTACTCGTTCGGTTTCGCCATGACGGGCTACCTTTCCTTGACGGGTTGAACAACGATGGTTCGTTCGAATCGAAGATCGATCACTCCCACCGCGTCGAGGCGGTCCTCGAGCACGGGGAGGACGTCGCGCAGCCTCTCGAGGCGCCGCCCCAGGTCGTCCGCGGCGACCACGACGGGAAACGGCAAGGCTGCGCTGTAGAGGCGGAAATCACGCCGGTTCAGCACCTCGACCTGTGACAGCTGCGATCCCAGCTCGGGATCGAGAGCCACCAGCCGGGTCGCCACGGTCATCGCCTGGCGCAGCGCCTCGGGCTCAGACGACCCAGAGATCAACACCAGGTCGCTCGTCCCGAGCTCGGGGTCGAACGGGGCGAAGGCGACGCCGTCGGCATCGAGGAAGAAGAGCTCGCCGTCGCGGCCCAGCAGTGCCGCCGGCCGGCGCTCCTCGAGGGTCACCTCGAGGCGATCGGGGAGGCGTTTGCGCACCGCCGCCCGGCGCACCCAGGGATGCGCCTCGAGCAGGCGCTCGACCGGGTCGCCCGGCAGCTCGACCAGGGGACGACCGGTGAGCGGTGCGAGCTCTGCCCGGACCCAGTCCGCCGAGACCACCCCGACACCCGTGACGGATATCTGGCGCAGGGTGAAGTCGGGCGAGGTCAGGACCCAGGCAGCCAGAGCCGCCGGCGAGCCCACCAGCAGAACGGCGAGCGAGAACGGCCGCAGGAGCCGCAGCCACGGGCTGCGCTTGCGATGCCGGGCGACGAAGAGTCGGCGGCGGTAGGGCAGGCCGCGCTGCGCGTCGAGCGACGAGCTCATCGCCTCTCCTCCTCGGTCTCGGCCGGCGCCGCCGCGCTCTCGTCGTCGCCGCTCGACGCCACCAGCTCCTCGCCGAGCCGGTAGATGTCGCCGGCGCCGAGTGTGAGCACCACGTCGCCGGGCGCCACCTCGGCGGCGAGCACCGCCGCCGCTTCGTCGCGACCCGGAATCGACTCGACACGCCGGTGGCCGCTGCGTCGTGCCACCTCGACGATCAGATCCGACGACACACCCGGTATCGGCGCTTCCCGCGAGGGATAGATGTCGGTCACCAGGACCCGGTCGGCACCGAGCAGGGAGCGGCCGAACTCCTCCGCCTGATCGCGCGTGCGCGAATATAGGTGCGGCTGGAATACGACGTGGAGCGTCGCCCCGGGGTAGGCCTCGCGAGCCGCCTCGAGGGTGGCGGTGACCTCGGTCGGATGATGGGCGTAGTCGTCCACCACGGTGGCCCCCTGGAAACGGCCGAGCACCTCGAAGCGACGATGGACGCCGGAGAAGCCCCTCAGGGTCTGGGCGATATCGGAGAACTCGAGCCCCATCACCAGGCCGACCGCCACCGCCGCCAGAGCGTTGCGCACGTTGTGTAGCCCCGGCAGCGGGATCTCCACCGTGCCGAGGTCGCCTTCTCCCTGCCGGCGCACCAGGAAGCGGCTCCCGGGCCGGAGCGCCTCGACGCCACGCGCCTCCAGCTCGGCCTGCGGCGACAGCCCGTAGGTCAGCAGTCGCCGATCGGCCAGCCGCGGCAGGACCGCTTGGATGCGTGGATCGTCGAGACAGAGGATCGCCCGGCCGAAGAACGGCACCCGGCCGGCGAAATCGACGAAGGCGTCCTGGATGTCGTCGAGATCGCGATAGGTGTCGAGATGGTCGCGATCGATCGAGGTGACCACCGCGACGATCGGCTGCAGGCGCAGGAAGCTGCGGTCGTACTCGTCCGCCTCGACGACCAGGTAGTCGCTGGTGCCGAGCCGGGCACCGGTGCCGCTCACCCGCAGCCGGCCGCCGACGATCACCGTCGGGTCGAGGCCGCCCTCGGTCAGCACGGTACCGACGAGCGAGGTGGTGGTGGTCTTGCCGTGCGTCCCCGCGACGGCGATGCCGTATTTCAAGCGCATCAGCTCGCCGAGCATCTCGGCGCGCCGGATGACCGGGATGCCGAG
>JAWVZD010000151.1:0-5659 GCA_033722395.1 Thermoanaerobaculia bacterium
ACTCGAGGAGGCTCGCCTCGTCGTCGAAGATCAGGACCTTCCGGCTCACTGCGTCCCTCCCGTCCGCTCCGGGACCTCCGAGTGCTCCCCGGCCGGCTCCGCCGGCCACGCCTCCTCACCGGTCTCGGCGCTCTCCGTCTGCAGGCGTCCAGCGGGCTGCCGGGGCAGGCGCACCGTGATCCGAGTGTGGCCCCCGGGCCGGCTGTCCACCGACAGATCCCCGCCGTGGTCCTGCACGATCCGGTAGACGATCGCCATGCCGAGCCCGCTGCCCTGGTCGAAGAACGACTTGAACGGGTGGAACAGGTTGGCCCGCTCCTCCTCGGTCATGCCCTTGCCGGTGTCGAAGAATTCGATCTCGTACCCCTCGTACCCCTCGCGCCCGAGCCTGCCCTCGACCCGGAGCGTTCCGCCTTCCGGCATCGCCTTGAGGGCGTTGCGCGCCAGGTTCCAGAAGATCTGGCTGATCCCGTCCGGGTCGGCCACGACGCGGGCCGACGGCGGGTCGACGCGCAGGTCGAGGCGGTGCTCGGACCCGACCTCCGGGCTGTTGGCCAGCAGCTCGAAGTTCTCCGCCAGCAGCTCGGCGACGTCGCACTCGACCGCCGAGGGCTCGCCCGGCCGCGCGTAGGAGAGGAAGTTCTTGATGGTGCGGTCCAGACGTTGGCTCTCCTTGAGCAGGATTCCCAGCAGCCGATGCTCGGGGGCCCCGTCGTGGATCGAGCGCGCGAGCATCTGGACCGAGCCGGAGATCGCCGCCAGAGGGTTGCCGATTTCGTGGGCGAGACCGGCGGCGAGGGTGCCGACCGCGGCCATGCGGTCCTTCCTCCGCACCTCCTCCTCGAGCTGACGCCAGGGGGTGAGGTCCTGGAAGATGACGATGCTCCCGATCCTGTCCCCCTCGGCGCTCTCGAGCTCGGTGATCGAGAACCCGACGTAGATCGGGTCCTCCTCCTGGAGCACCTGGACCTCGCTCTCCAGCCGGCCGGTGCCTCCGTCGGAGCGCCGGAAACCCTCCCACTGCTGGCGGGAGATCAGGCCGGTCTCGGTGACGTGCAGGCCGACGACCTCGGTCTCGGGGCGGCGCAGGATCTCGCGTCCGGCGCGGTTGAGGCTGGTCACCGTCCCGCTCCGGTCGGTGGTGATCAGCCCGCTCGAGATCGACTGCACCACGTCGCGGTACTTGAGCTCGAGCTCGGTCATCTCCTCGGCCTTGGCCACCAGCTCCCGCTCGGCCCGGGCGACGTTGGCGACCAGGAACCAGGTCAGGAAGGTCACCGAGTAGAAGGCGAACAGGTGGACCGAGAGGTTGTAGATCAGACGGCTCAGGGCGCCGAGGTCCTGGGCCACGAAGGATCCGTCCGGCATCGCGATCCAACCCTCGTAGAGCGCCAAGAGCAGCACGGCGTACAGGGCGAAGGCGACGGTGGCGACGCCGGTGGCCCGCTTCCGGAGGAGGGTGGTGGCGACCGCGATCACCACCAGGTAGAGGACGCTGAACGGGCTCTCCAGGCCGCCGAAGAAGTAGACCAGCAGGGTGACCAGCAGCAGGTCCCCGAAGAACTGGATGTACGCCTGCAGCCGATGGCGGCCGCGCAGCAGCCGCATCAGAGCGATGTAGGCCAGGTTGGCGAGGTAGGTGAGGCCGGCGATCAGGTAGAGCAGCCGGGTCTCCAGCCGCCGCTCGAGGATCAGGGCCGAGCCCGGCGCCGGGGCGGTGATCGCCGGCTCGGCGTCGAACGCCACCTGGTCCGGGGGGGAGATCTGAAGCAGGAAGTAGGGCAGTACCACGCTGGTGATCACCACCAGCCGGATGGCCACCAGCCACTGGAGCTGCCGAGCGAGGGGAGTCCGGATCACGGATGACAGTTTACGTCACCGCGGTCGAGGCACCGCATCCCGCTCGCCGTCCGCGCTACGAGATCTCGCTGAGCACGCCGTAGAGCGGCAGGTACATCGACGTGACGATCACCCCGATGATGACGCCCAGGATGGCGATCATGACCGGCTCGATCAGCTTCATCAGGCCGTCGACCGCCGTGTCGACCTCCTCTTCGTAGAAGTCGGCGATCTTCGACAGCATCTGGTCGAGGGCGCCGGTCTGCTCGCCGACGTTGATCATCTGGACCACCATCGGCGGGAAGACCTTGGTCTCCGCCAGCGGCTCCGAGACGGTCTTGCCCTCCTCGACGCTCTTGCGCACCGCGAGCACAGCGTCCTCGATGACGGCGTTGCCCGCGGTCTTGGCGGTGATCTCGAGGCCGTCGAGGATCGGCACGCCGGAGGAGGTGAGGGTCGACAGCGTGCGGCAGAAGCGGGCCACGGCGATCTTGCGCAGCAGCATGCCGATCACCGGGATCCGGAGCAGGAAGTTGTCGATCACCCGCCGTCCCCGCTCGGTCTTGTGCCAGCGGTTGAGGAAGATGGCGAGGGCGATGATGGCGAGGATGATCCAGATGAAGTACCGGCCGACGAAGCGGCTCGTTCCGACCACCACCTCGGTGATCCAGGGCATCTCGCCGCCGAGGCCGGCGAAGAGCTGGGCGAAGGTCGGGATCACGAACTTGAGGATGATGAACACGACGCCGGCCGCGATGGTGATGACCGCGGTCGGGTAGATCAGCGCCGAGCGCACCTGGCTCTTCAGCTTGACGATCTTCTCGATGTAATTGGCCAGGCGCTGGAGGATGACGTCCAGGATGCCGCCCGCCTCGCCGGCGGCCACCATGTGGACGTAGAGGTCGTCGAACGCCTTCGGCTGGCGGGCCATGGCGTCGGCAAGGGACGACCCCTGCTCGACGTCCTGGCGCACCCTCTGGATCATCGTGCGGAAAGCCTTGTTCTCCTCCTGCTCGCCGAGGATCTCCAGACACTGGACCAGCGGCAGACCGGCGTCGAGCATCACCGAGAACTGTCGGGTGAACACCGCCAGGCGCTTCGTGCTCACGCGCTGCGGAAGGCGCGGCATCAGCCGCACCTCGCGCTTCTCGCGCAGGTTCTGGACCTGGATCTGGTCGCGTCGCAGCATCGCCTCGGCGGCGGCGCGGTTGTCGGCGACCAGCACGCCCTGGCGGGTCTGGCCGGTCCGGGATCGTCCTCTCCATTCGAAGCTGGGCATCGCCTGTTATCTCCTCCTCGCCGGTCGCCCGGCCGCCGCCGCAGCAGCCCCCCCGCCGAGGGTGGGGCCGAGGGCCTCGGGGCCGCGGGAGATCAGTTCCTGGAGCTCGTCCGGGTAGGACGAGCGCGACAGGGCCGTCTGGAGCGTGATCTGCCGCTTGAAGTAGAGCGACGCCAGCGACTGGTTGAACGTCTGCATGCCGTGCTTGGCCTGGCCGGCCTGCATCATGCCGTAGATCTGGTGGACCTTGTCCTCGCGGATCAGGTTGCGGATCGCCGAGTTGGGCACAAGGATCTCCAGGGCCAGGGTGCGTCCGCTGCCCCCGGCCTTGGGCAGGAGCGACTGACAGAGGATCCCCTCGAGGACGAAGGAGAGCTGCACCCGCACCTGGGCCTGCTGGTGGGCCGGGAAGATGTCGATGATCCGGTTGATGGTCTGGGACGCCGAGTTGGTGTGGAGCGTGGCGAAGGTCAGGTGGCCGGTCTCGGCGATCCGCAGGGCCGACTCGACGGTCTCGAAGTCCCGCATCTCGCCCACCAGCACCACGTCCGGGTCCTGGCGCAGCACCGAGCGCAGGGCGTTGTGGAAGTTGTGCGTGTCCGCCTTGAGCTCGCGCTGGTTGACCAGGCACTTCTTGTGCGCGTGCAGGTACTCCACCGGATCCTCGATGGTGACGATATGCTCCTGGCGCTCCCGGTTGACCTTGTCGATCATCGCCGCCAGAGTGGTCGACTTGCCCGAGCCGGTGGGCCCGGTGACCAGCACCAGGCCCCGGGGCTTCTCGCACAGCTTCTCGACCACCGGCGGCAGACCGAGCTCGCGGAAGCCCCGGATCTCGTACGGGATCCGGCGGAAGGCGGCGGCGATGGCGCCCCGCTGGTGGAAGACGTTGGCCCGGAAGCGGGCGAGCCCCTTGATGCCGAAGGAGAAGTCGATCTCGAGGTCCTCCTCGAGCCGGTGCTTCTGGTTGTCGGTGAGGATCGAGTAGGCGAGCTGCTTGGTCTCCGAGGGCGAGAGCTCCGGCAGGTTGAGCGCCTTGAGCTTGCCGTCGATCCGGATCTGCGGCGCGGAGTTGGTGGTGATGTGGAGGTCGGTGCCCCCCTGGTCCACCATCGCCTTGAGCATCTGGTTCAGCGTCGCTGCCATCGAAGCTCCTTACGGTTCGGTCGGCCTCGCCCGGCGCTTTGAGATATACGGGACGGTGAATGAGTTTATCGCACCGGGCCGCTCTGGCAAGCTCCGCCAGCGGTTTCCGCCCGGCTTCTGCCGGCCGGCTCCGTCCGGTATCCCGCGCTGTTGGGATATGGTACCCCGTCGTGAGCCGCGCCGCCCAGTTCCACGAGGAGGAGAGTCTCGGAAAGGCGTACGACGCCCGGCTGATGCGCCGCCTGATCTCCTACGTCGCGCCCTACAAGGGCCTGGCGGCGGGGGCGGTGGCGCTGATCGTCCTGTCGTCGGTCCTCCAGCTCGTGGGCCCCCTGGCGACGGCGGTCGCCCTCGACCTCTACATGCGGCCCGCCGCCGACGCGGCCGTCGGAGCGGACGGGAGCGATGGCGGCGCGTCGATCTCGGCGGCCGCGGTCCTGGTGCGCGACGTCCTCGCCGAGCGGGGTCTGTCGCCGACCCCCGAGGAGGGCGTCGCCGCGGTCTCCGCCGTCTACCTGGCGTCGCTCCTCCTCACCTTCCTGGTTCTCTACGTCCAGTCGTACCTGATGCAGATGATGGGGCAGCACATCATGTACGACCTGCGGCGCCAGCTCTTCCGGCGCCTCCAGCGGCTGCCGGTCTCCTACTTCGACAAGAACCCGATCGGGCGCCTGGTGACCCGGGTCACCACCGACGTCGACGCCCTCAACGAGCTGTTCACCGCCGGGCTGGTGTCGATCTTCGGCGACGTGGTGCTCCTCGCCGGGATCGTCGGAGTGCTCTTCTGGCTCAACTGGAAGCTGGCGCTGGTCACCTTCGCCATCCTGCCGCTGCTCCTCGCCCTGACGCTCTGGTTCAAGGTCCGGGCGCGCCAGAGCTACCGCGAGGTCCGGGTCAAGATCGCGCGCATCAACGCCTTCCTCCAGGAGCACATCACCGGCATGCCGGTGCTCCAGCTCTTCAACCGCGAGGAGCGGGCCTTCGACGAGTTCTCCGAGATCAACCGCGACCACCGGCACGCCAACGTGCGGGCGATCTTCTACTACGCCGTCTACTACCCGGCGGTGGAGCTGATCACCGCCCTGGGCATCGGCTTGATCGTCTGGTACGGCGGCCTGCGGGTGATCGACGGGGTGCTGTCGCTCGGCGCGTTGATCGCATTCCTCCAGTACGCCCAGCGCTTCTATCAGCCCCTCTCCGACCTCTCCGACAAGTACAACATCCTCCAGGCGGCGATGGCCGCCTCCGAACGCACCTTCAGGGTGCTCGACCGGCCGGCCGAGATCGTGTCGCCGGAGGGGGCCTACCGCCCGGAGGGATGGCCTCCCACGGGGTCCGGCCGGGGGGCGGTGGGGGTCGAAGGGACGATCGCCTTCGAGGACGTACGCTTCTCCT
>JAWVZD010000152.1:0-5644 GCA_033722395.1 Thermoanaerobaculia bacterium
CGGTGCCGCCGTCCAGGGCGGCGTCCTGCGCGGCGACGTCAAGGACGTCCTGCTTCTGGACGTCACACCGCTGTCGCTCGGGATCGAGACCCTCGGCGGTGTCTTCACCAAGCTGATCGAGCGCAACACCACCATCCCGACCAAGCGGAGCCAGGTGTTCTCCACCGCCGCGGACAACCAGCCGCAGGTGGAGATCCACGTGCTCCAGGGCGAGCGCGAGATGGCGCGGGACAACCGCACTCTCGGCCGCTTCCACCTGGTCGGGATCCCGCCGGCGCCGCGCGGCGTGCCGCAGGTCGAGGTCACCTTCGACATCGACGCCAACGGCATCGTCAACGTGTCGGCGAAGGACCTCGGCACCGGCAAGGAGCAGAAGATCACCATCACGGCGTCGAGCGGTCTCGACGAGTCCGAGATCGAGAAGATGGTCGAGGACGCCGAGTCGCACTCGCAGGAGGACAAGGAGCGGCGCAAGAAGGTCGAGGCTCGCAACCAGCTCGACGGCCTGATCTACTCCACGGAGAAGGGCTTCGAGGAGCATCGCGACAAGCTCTCGGAGACCGATCGGGCGGAGCTCGAGAAGGCACTCGAGGAGGCCAAGAAGGCGCTCGAATCCGACGACACGTCGGTCCTGGAGCAGGCGGCCTCCGACCTCTCGCAGGCGTCGCACAAGCTCGCCGAGGCGATGTACCAGCAGCAGGCCGCCGAAGGTGCGCAAGCCGGCGCCGAGGCCGGCGGCGCCGAAACGGCGGGCGGAGCGAGCGAGGAGGACGACGAAGTGATCGACGCCGAGTACGTCGACGTCGAGGAGGAGGCCAGCTGAGTCGGACGAAGGGTGCCGCCAGGCCCGCACGGTGACGGCGGCACCCTTCGTATTCCGGCGCGGCCGGGATCTCGGAGAACCCGATGTCCGCCACGCGTCGCAAGCGCAAGCACGTCATGATCAGCACGGTGGCCGAGCGCTACGACGTGCATCCACAGACGCTGCGTATGTACGAGCGTGAAGGCCTACTCAAGCCGCCGCGCTCGAAGGGCAACACGCGTCTCTACGACGACGCCACGCTCGAGCGCTTGGAGGCTATCCTGACCTTGACGCGGGAGATGGGGGTCAACCTGGCCGGTGTCGAAGTGGTGCTGAACATGCGCGACCAGATGGACGAGCTCGAGCGCGAGGTCGACCGCCTGATGGAGTACGTGCGCCGCGAGGCGAGCGATCGCCTGGCCGGTGTCGAGCGTCGACACGCCCTGGTCAAGATCGAGTCCGGTCCCCTGACGGACCCCAGGAAGGGCTGAACGGGCAGCGGAACGGGCCTCCGACAGGCACCGATCTCGATCCCTTCGAGGCTGCTCCGGAGGACCGTCCGACGACCCTCGGACCGCCCTCACGGCGCCCTTTCGGCCGCCGAGCGGCGTGCTACGATCTCGCCATGGCCGAGGAACGGACGGCGAACGAGGTCTGCCCCCAGTGCCACGGCCGCGGTTGGGTCGTCGAACCCGACGAAGGCGGAGGGCGGGCCCGCCCCTGCCGCTGTCGGCGCGACGATCTCCTGCCCCATCTGCTCGGGCGGGCCGGGATCCCGCCGCGGTACGAGCGCTGCAGCCTGGAGAACTTCCGTGAAGGGGGCAACGAACAACTCGTCCGAGCCAAGAAGCTCTGCCGGCTGTACATCGACAGCTTCCTCGGCGACGACGGACGCTTCCGCGAGTCCGGCCTCATCCTCATCGGTCCGCCGGGCGTCGGCAAGACCCATCTGGCGGTGGCCGTCCTCAAGGAGCTCGTGAGACGCTACGGCGTCGCCGGCCTGTTCGTCGACTTCAGCTCCCTGCTGCATCAGATCCAATCGACCTTCGACCCCTCGTCGAGCGACTCGAAGCACCAGATCCTCGATCCGGTGATGGAGGCCGAGTTCCTGGTCCTCGACGAGCTCGGTGCCCAGAAGCCGACCGCCTGGGTCACGGACATCCTCTATCTGGTGATGAACGGGCGCTACATGCGGCGCCTGCCGACCCTGTTCACCACCAACTACCGCCTCGGAGCGCCCGAGGCGGCCCGATCCGACCTCGATCGGATGCCGACCGCGGGCGGCGCCTCGCCGGAGTCGCTGGCCGGCCGCATCCCGGCCCTGCTGGTCAGCCGCCTGCACGAGATGGCGCGCCCGGTCGAGATCGACTCGGGCGACTTCCGTCGCGAGATCAAGACCGCCCAGCACCGTCTGTGAGCATGCGATTGGGCGCGTTGGACAGCCTCCAGCGAGGCTTCGAGAACCTCCGCGCCAACTGGCAGGTGATCTTCGTCCTCTGGCTGGCGACGGTGCTCAACCTGCTCCTGGGCATCGCCGCTCTGCTGCCGTTCTACTTCGTCCTCGATCTCGACGCTCCTCTTTTCGACGCCGCGCCCGGCGCGATCGAGGCCTGGATCCTCGAGACGATCGAGCACCTCCTGGCGCAGCTCTCCGAGCCCGCCTTCTGGCTCGCTCTCCTCTCCTCCTCGCTGGTCTGCCTGGCGCTGCTGGTGCTGACCAGTTTCTTCCAGGCGGGGGTCTACGGCATCTTGGTCGCGGGCGACCGGCAGGCTCCCGCCGGGCGCTCCGCGGTGCCGGTGGAGGCCTTCCGCGTCTACTCCTGGCGCGAGTTCCAGGCGCGGGGCGGACGGCACCTGTGGTCGTATTTCTGGCTCTACAACCTGATGTTCGTCGGCTGGCTCGCGTGGGTCGGCCTGGTGGTGCTCGTCATCGCCGCGACGGGGCTCGTCGCCGAGCAGGCGGGGGGCGGCGCCGGGTTGGCGATCGGCTGTGCCGCGGTGATGCCGTTGGGCTTTCTCCTCTTCCTGTCGATCTTCTGGATCGTGCTGGCCCAGGTCGAGATCTCGGCCCACGACGCGGGACCCTGGACGGCTCTGCGCCGCTCGATCGGCGTCGTGGTGCGGCGGCTGCCGGCGGTGGTGTTGCTCTTCCTGCTCTTCGCGGCGGCATCGGTGGTGCTGACGGTGGTCTTCTTGATGGTCTCGCTGCCTTTGAACGCCGGCCTGTCGTTCCTGCCGGCAGTGCGCCGCATCGTCGGTCTCGGACTCCAGGCGGTGCAGTGGCTGGTCAGTGCAGCCGTGCAGGTGGCAATGGCGGCGGCGATGGTGGCGCTCTACCGCGCCGAGATCGCGTACCGCTCGGAGGGAGTGCCGGAGGACGAGGGGTGAACCGTCGGCGCTCCGACCGGCGCCGCCCGCATCCGCTCGGCGCGCGAGCGCTTGCCGCCGCTGGTGTCGTCCTGGCCGCGGTGGGGCTGTGGCTCGGTGCCCGCCCGGCGGTGCCGCAGGTCGACGAACCGGAGCTCGCGGTGGCGCAGCCGCCGCTCCGGCCGGCCTTCCAGCCGCGCGTGCCGCGGCTCCTCAAGGTCGGGATGGCGACCGATCGCTCCCGCGTCGAACTGCCGTGCTGCCAGGGACAGCTGATCGTCCAGGCGGGGAGTCGAGCGCTAGGCGTCGAGACGGCGCTCGTCGTCGAGCCGGCCGCCGAGATCACCACGGCGGCGACCTATCGCGTCCAGGTGGCGGCCCTCAAGGACGAGCGGCAGGCGCAGCGTCTCGCCGACTCGCTGCGGGAGCGCCTCGGGGAGCCGTCGGAGTCGGTCTTCGATGCCGGCATCGATCTGTATCGCGTTCGGGTAGGGCGGTTCGACGACCGCGCCGAGGCAGAACGGGTGGAGCGCGAGCTCAAGCACGACGGCCTCGACGCCTGGATCGTCAGCGAGCGCGCGGCGCTCGGTGAGAGCGGCTTTCGCGTCCGGCACGGCGGCGCGGAGTCGTACCTCGACGGTCGATGGCTGTCGATCCGCCGCTCGGGTGCGGTCGGCATCGCGATCGACTCGGGGAGATACCGCGGCCGCATCCTGCTCTTCCTGAACGATCGCGGCCTGATCAACGTCATCAACGAGCTGACGCTCGAGGAGTATCTGCGCGGCGTCGTCCCCAGGGAGATGGGACCGGAGGTCTACTCGAGTCTCGAGGCACTCAAGGCGCAGACGGTGGCGGCGCGGACCTACACGGTGCGCAACCTGGGCGAGTTCGAGGCCGAGGGCTACGACATCTGTGCCACACCGCGCTGTCAGGTCTTCGGCGGCATGGGCGCCGAGCACCCGCTGTCGGATCGTGCCGTCGAGGAGACCGCCGGCGAGGTGATGGTTCACGGCGGCGAGGTCGTCGATGCGCTCTACAGCTCGAGTTGCGGTGGCCATACCGAGAACGTCGAGGTGATCTTCCCGCTCAAGCGGCATCCCTACCTGCGCGGCGTGCCCTGTCCGGAGAGCGGGGTCGATCCGCTGGGCGGCAGTCTGCCGCGGGGTACGCCGTTCGTCGAGGGACTGATGGCTCATCTGTTGCCGCCGCCAGTGGAACGCGAAGCGCGGGCGGCGGCCGAGGAGCGCCTGCGACGGCTGGCCGATCTCGCCGGTCTGGCGGTCGGCCGTGGGGAGCTCGTCTCGCTCGATCGCCGCGACGTGCGCCGCTTCATCGGCACGCTGTTCGACTTGGTTCTCGACGCCCGCCTGTTCACCTCCGGCACCGAGGCGTCGCTGCTGGTCGACAACCCGCCGGCCGAGTGGAGCTCGGACGACCGGCGGCTGGCGGCCTACCTCGACAGAACCGGTCTGCTGACGGCGCCGTTCGAGGGTGAGATGACCGCCGCCGAGCTCGACGAGATGCTCTTCCAGTTGTCGCTCTACCTCGGCGTGCTCGAGTCGCGCCGTGCGAGCTACCTCAGCCGCGGCGAGGGCGTGGTGCGGTTGCGCTTCGATGGAGCCACCGAGAGCTTCGCGCTCGATCGACGCGTCGCCACCTTCCGCGGTGGCGAATACCGCCCACGGGCGGCGCCCTTGCTGCTGCGTCCCGGCGATCCGGTGACGCTCTACCTGCAGGCCGGCGAGCTGGTCGCGGTGGTCCAGGAGATCGATGCCGAGGTGGCGAGGGGCACCCCTGGAAGCAGCGTACGCACCTGGCACCGGACCCACTCCGACGACTATCTTCGTCGGCTGGTCGCCGAGCGCTATCCGGAGATCGACTTCGCCGGCTTCGAGATCCTCGAGCGCGGCGTCTCCGGGAGGGTCGGCAGGATCCGGCTCGACGGCCGCGACGGCCGCTCGCTCGAGGTCGAGGGACTGGCGGTCCGCTGGACGCTCGATCTCCCCGACACCCTATTCACCACCCGGCGGGTGGAGCCCCCGGCGCGCCGGCCCGGCTGGCTGTTCACCGGCCGTGGGCACGGTCACGGCGTCGGTATGTGCCAGCTCGGAGCCTACGGCATGGGGGTCCGTGGAGGGGGCTACCGGGAGATCCTGTCGCACTACTACAGTGGCGTGTCGTTCACCCGCCTCGAGCTGGTCGACGGGGCCGCGGGGCGGTAGGTCCGCCGAGGTCGAGGCGCGGCGGGCCCGACCGGCTGCCGCGGCGCCTCTGCGCCGCGGCAGTCATTTGTGGTAGATATTCGGCACCGGTTCATCGGAGTGTCCCGACCGATCGGTTGCAAAGGAGCCGCCGCTTGCCGAGCCAGGATCGAGTTGGCCAAAGCCCCGTCGCGGAGCGCGTGCGGGCGCTCGCCCGGCGCGCGGTCGACGAGATGTCGGCTTCGGAGCCGGCGACCGACCCGGATGCCGCGCC
>JAWVZD010000153.1:0-5637 GCA_033722395.1 Thermoanaerobaculia bacterium
CGTCCACCGGTGAGGAGCGTACCGAGCTCCAGATGCGTCTCATCGAGGCTCTCGCCGAGCGAGCCGAAGCCGTCGACGCGGAGCGTCCGATGGTCGTCGAGGCGCTCCAGCGGCTGACCGCCGACGAGGAGTACCTGGTCCGCCGTCACGCCGCCGCGGCGCTACGCCGGCTGGGGCTCCCGGCGCCGCCGATCGGTGCGGCCAGCGACAGCCGGACGCTGGCCACCTATCGCGACATCGTGCAGCGCACGGCTCGGGAGCGCTGGGCCCGTATCGAGACGGCTCGCGGTGCGATCGACCTGCGCCTCGCCTGTCCCGACGCTCCGCTGACCTGCCTGAGCTTCCTGCAACTCGCCGAGCAGCGGTTCTACGACGGCTTGCCGTTTCACCGCGTGGTGCCCGACTTCGTCGTCCAGGCGGGCGATCCGAGCGGTGGCGGTTGGGGCGGGCCCGGCTACACTCTGCGCGACGAGATCAACCGTCTGCGCTTCGACAGCGGCGTCGTCGGCATGGCGCACGCTGGACCCGACACGGCCGGCAGCCAGTTCTTCGTCACCCTCTCTCCGCAGCCCCATCTGGACGGCGCCTACACCGCCTTCGGCCGGGTCGAGAGAGGCTTCGAGCACCTGCGAGCGCTCCAGCAGGAGGACGTGATCCTGACCATCCGTGAGATCCCGCCGCCCGCCGGAAGCGGCCGCGAGGTGGGGTAGACTCGGCGCCATCGCTGCCCGAGCGATCGAATCCGTCATGTTGCGTTCTCTCGGCTGGACTCTCCAGTTCCTGGCCCTCGTCATCGTCGGAAGCTCGCTGCTGGTCGGGTTGGTCTACGACGCCATCCGCACCGAGGTCGCCCTCTTGGCGGTCGGCGGAGCGATGTTCCTGCTCGGGCGGTGGATGGAGGGTCGTCGGTGATCGGCGATCCGAACGAACGATCTTCGGCGGTCGGACCCCCCTTCGCCGACCGGCGGGCGATCCGTGGCCGATGACATCCGAACCCGATCGCAGCGACGAAGAGTTGGTCGAGGCCGTTCTGGCCGGCGATCGCGATCTCTACGGGGAGATCGTCGAGCGCTATCAGGGCCGACTGGTGAACTACCTGAATCGCATGGTGCGCGATCGGGAGGAGGCGCACGATCTGGCGCAGGAGGTCTTCTTCAAGGTCTACGAGGCTCTCGACCGCTTCGATCCCACCTACCGCTTCTCGACCTGGTTGTTCCGGGTGGCGCAGAACGCCGCCATCGATCAGATCCGCAAGCGGCGCCTCAAGCTGGTGTCGATGCACCGCCCCGCGGACGACAAGGGTGGCGAGCGGGACTGGGAGTTTCCCAGTCCGAGACGCTCCCCCTACGGCGAGGCGCGCAACCTCGAGCGCGGCGAGGCGATCCAGCGGGCGGTGGCCGATCTGCCGCCGGAGTATCGCGAGCTGATCGTGATGCGCCACTTCGGCGAGCTGTCCTACGACGAGATCGCCACCTTGAAGGAGATGCCCCTCGGGACGGTCAAGAACAAGCTCTTTCGCGGCCGGCAGATGTTGAAACAAAAGCTCGAGGAGTACGTAGGTGACTGAGACGAGGACGAGGTGATGAGCGAGCACTACGATTCCGATTCGGCGGATTCCGGTAGCGGGAGCGAGCGTCCGGACGAGGAGACGGTCCGTCTCTGGCTCGATCTGGAGGCCGACGGGGCCCTCGAGGCCGCCGAGGCCGCCCGCCTCGATCGGGCGCTCGAGCTCTATCCGCACCTCGTCGCCGAGCGCCGCGAGCTGGCCGATCTGCATCGTCGGCTCGCCGCCGGCCGCATCGAGGTCGATCCGGGCTTCGGCGCCACGGTGATGCGCTCCCTGCCACCGGCGGCCTGGGAGCCCGGCGGTCGCCGGGGCTGGGGCCTCGCTGCCATCGCGGCCGTCATGCTGGCTCTCGGCGCCGGCCTCCTTCTCGCGGCGAGCGGTACCGGCTGGTCGGCCTCCGGGCCTCTGCTGGGGGTCTTGACGGCCGTGGCCGAGCTGCTCGGTGCCTCACTGGTGACCGGCGCCGGCCTGCTCGGCGCCTCCTGGCGCGGTGTCGGGCTGGTGCTCGAGGAGCTGTTCGCTGCGACTCCCTCGGCGGTGGTCGGCCTGGGCCTCGGGGTGGTGCTGCTGAACGTCCTCTTCTGGCGTCTGTTGCGTCGGCCCGCACGCTCTTCGATCGAGCGGCGGAAGCGCTGACGAAGCGATCTCCGGCCCTTCCCACGACAGCGGCGAGCAGTTCACCGGCGGCGGCTCCACGGCCGTCGGGATGACGCTACAATCTTGCCCATGGCGCCGACGAGGATCCCGGTCCGACTCTGGTCCCGGCAGCCGCGGTGGGCTCTGTCCCTTCTGCTGCTGGCGGGCGGTCTGCTCGGCGGTTTCGGCACGGCTGGCGCCGCCAGCGCGGAGGCCCCGCCGGCACTGGTGATCGCCGAAGGTAGCGTGGCGCGGCGGCAGGTCGTCGCGCTGGGTCGCGATCTGGTGGTCGACGGAGAGGCGCTGACCGACGTCGCCGCCATCGACGGCTCGATCCGGGTCACCGGGCGGGTCGAGGGCGACGTCATCGTGCTGGGTGGTGACGCCGAGCTGGCCGCGACGGCGCACGTGGTGGGCGACGTCTTCGTTCTCGGGGGGACGCTCGGTACGCGACCGGGAGCTCGGATCGACGGGCGGGCGGTTTCGCATCCGACCTTCAGTGCCGCCTGGTTGACCCTGCTCGAAGGACCGGCCCTCGCCGAGACGGCGACCAGCGCGGTGGTGCTCGGCGCCAAGCTGGCGCTCCTGGCTGCCTGGTTGGTGGTCGGCTTCGTCCTGCTGGCGGTGAGCGGACGCGAGGTGCGTCGAACCTCGGAGCGGGTCCGTAGCGAGCCGTTTCACGCCTTCTGGGTCGGGCTGACCGGCGTCCTGGCGATGTTCCTGACCGCGCTCCTGTTCAGTGCCTTCGCCGCCGTCGTGATCGGACTGCCGCTTCTCGCCCTGGTCGTCCTGGTGGCGCTGTTGTTGAAGCTCTGGGGGCTGGTGGCGGTCTTTCACGCCGTAGGCGCCTGGATCGGGATGCGCTTCGGCCGCCGCCTGGCTCCGGTCGAGTGCCTGCTCGCCGGCTTGGCGGTGCTCGGGCTCGTCAAGCTGGTGCCGTACGTCGGCCTCTGGGTATGGACCGTAGCGACCCTGATCGGTGTCGGCGCCACCCTGCGGACGAAGTTCGGGCGTCTCGAGCCGTGGTTCCAGGAGGGGGCTTCGGCCCGACCGCTACCGGCGCCTTGACCCCCTCGGGGGTATCCCGTAGTCTCTCGGCGAGTCAGGACGGCGCGAACCGCCTTCCCTGCCGAATCGTCGGCACGCCCGTCCGTTCCCGACCGCGCTCTCTATGCCCGAGATCGAGACCATCGGCGTCGTCGGCGCCGGCACGATGGGGCACGGCATCGCCCAGGTGGCGGCCGTCTCCGGATACGCCGTTCGACTCGTCGACAGCGCTCCCGAGGCGCTCGAGAAGGGCCTCGGCCGAATCGAGGCCAGTCTCGACAAGCTGGTCGCCAAGGAGAGGTTGGCACCCGAGGAGCGTGACGATGCTCTCGCACGGCTGGCGAGCGGATCCGGCCTGGAGGAGCTCGCCGAGGTCGATCTGGTCGTCGAGGCCGTGGTCGAGAAGCTCGAGGTCAAGAGTCGCGTCCTGGCCGATCTCGATCGCCTGGTCAAGCCCGAGGCTCTGCTGGCGACCAACACCAGCTCGATCTCGATCACCCGGCTGGCGGCGGCGACCGGGCGGCCGGAGAAGGTGATCGGCATGCACTTCATGAACCCGGTGCCGCTCATGAAGCTGGTCGAGGTCATCCGCGGCCTGGCCACCGACCAGGAGACCTACGATCGTGTCGAGGAGGCGGCCCGCCGCATGGGCAAGACGCCGGTCGAGGTGTTCGACTCACCCGGCTTCGTCTCGAATCGCGTCCTCATGCCGATGATCAACGAGGCCGTCTTTTGTCTCCACGAGGGTGTCGGCGAGGCCGAAGCGATCGACGAGGTGATGAAGCTCGGCATGAACCACCCGATGGGCCCGCTGGCGCTGGCCGACCTGATCGGCCTCGACGTCTGCCTCGACATCCTCGACGTGCTCCATGTCGAGTTCCGCGACTCCAAGTACCGCGCCTGTCCGCTGCTGGTGAAGATGGTCGAGGCCGGGCGTCTCGGCCGCAAGAGCGGCCGCGGCTTCTACGACTACTCGTAGTGTCTTAGTGGCGACGATGCTCTGCCAAGCGTGCGGGACGCCGAACGACCCGGACGACGAGTACTGCGCCAAGTGCCAGCAGAAGCTGTTGGTGGTCTCGGGCAACGTGCTGGTGGCCGACGTCGAGCTCGAAGAGTCGGAGGAGGAGGCGGTCTCCTTCGACGAACACCTGCTGGAACGCATCTCGTTGCTCGAGGAGGCGGTTCGCCGCAGCGCCGAGACCCTGCAGCGGGTGCTCTCGGCGCTCAACAAGCAGGAGCGCAACATCCTGGTCAATCACACCGGTCTGACGGCGCTGGGCGAGGTGCTCGAAGAGAAGGCGGTGATCGACGAGGAGCAGTGGCGGACTCCCTGGAAGGCGCAACTCGATCACCAGCTCTCGGCGCTCGAGAAGCGGCAGAGCTTCGCCAACATCAAGGAGCGGGTGGCGGCCCTCTACCGTGGTGAGGAGCGCGAGGAGTTCGCTCGCCTGCTCGAGGACGCCGAGTTCGCGCTCTACGCCCTCGACGGGGCGCGCGCGGTGGAGCTCCTAGAGACCGCCTTCGCGATGGACGAGCGCAACTACGAGCTCGCCTGCTTCATCGGCGAGACCCACTTCAACGAGGGCGAGGCGGCGACCGCGCTGGGCTACTTCGTCCGGGTGCTCGAGTCGAAGCCGGACCACTACCAGGGCCTGGTCTACAGCGGAGTCATCCTGCACGAGCAGGGTCGGGTGGAGGATGCGCTCGGCTTCCTCGAGCGCGCCGTCGACCTCTATCCGGAGTCGTTCCTGCCGCTTTTCAGCCTGGGAGCGGTCTACGCCGGCGAGGGAGAGCTCGAGGCGGCGGTGCACTACCTCGAGCGAGCGGTCGGCATCGAGCCGGTGCCGCAGGCCTCCTTCCTGCTGGGTAGCGCCTACTACGAGATGAGCGAGCTGGGGCGCGCGATCGACAGCCTGGAGAGGGCGGTGCGGCACGATCCGGCCTTCGAGGAGGCTCATCACCTGCTGGGCCTGGCCTATCTCGACCGTGGCTGGACGCGGCGCGCCCTGGAGTCGTTCCGCCGCGCCCAGCAGCTCAATCCGAAAAAGCTGCGCTACGGCGATCTGGTGCGCTACCTCACCGGCCAGGCGGGCTCGCCCCTGGCCCAGGTGGAGGACGGCGCCGCCGAGCTGCTCGACGCGGCCGAGGGGGAGCTCGAAGGGGATGCGCCCGATCGAGCGCTCGAGCTCTATCGCCGCGCGCTGGCGTCCGATCCGGACAATCCGACGCTGCTGCTCTCCTACGCCCTCGCCTGCCTGCGAGTCGACGACAGCGGCGAAGCCGAACGCGCGGTACGGCAGCTGCTCGAGCGCGAGCCCAACGAGATGCTCAGGGCCACCGCTTACGCCACCCTGATCGAAGCGCTGCGCAACGAAGGCAGGTACAGC
>JAWVZD010000154.1:0-5635 GCA_033722395.1 Thermoanaerobaculia bacterium
CCGTCGCTCTGGCGGCGGGGATCCTGACGGCGGTGCCGCTCGGTCTCTGGTTGGAGCGACAGCGGAACTGGGCCGAACGCGCCATCCGCTCGGTCGGACTGCTGCAGACCGTTCCGTCGATCGCCTTGCTGGCGTTCATGATCCCGCTTCTCGGTGTCGGCACCGTTCCCGCCATGACCGCCCTGTGGCTCTACTCGCTCTTTCCGATCCTGCGCAACACCTACACCGGCGTACGGGACGCCGATCCGGAGGCGGTCGACGCCGCGACGGCGCTCGGCATGACCGCGCGCCAGGTCCTGACCAAAGTCCGCTTGCCGCTCGCCACCCCTGTCATCCTGGCCGGGGTGCGGACCGCAGCGGTGATCACGGTCGGCACCGCCACCCTGGCGGCCTTCATCGGCGCCGGCGGGCTCGGCGAACCGATCGTCACCGGATTGCAGCTGGCCGACACGCGGATGATCCTCGCCGGAGCTCTGCCGGCCGCCGGTCTGGCCATCCTCGTCGATCTGACGCTCGCCGGCGTCGAGCGTCTGGTGCGCCCGCGCGGCCTGGACCTGGAGACAGACGGATGAGCGGCGTCTCCGACGGGCGGATCCGCATCCAGATCTCCCCCGAAGTCCACGACGAAGAGCGGATCCTCGACGAGCTCGGCACGGCACTGCGCGAGGATCCACCCCGTATTCCGTCACGCCACTTCTACGACGAGCGCGGCTCGCGGCTCTTCGACCAGATCACCCGCTTGGAGGAGTACTATCCGACCCGCTCCGAGGCGGCTCTCCTGGCCGAGCACGCCGATCGGATCGTCGCTCGCGCCAGTCCCCGCTGTCTGGTCGAGCTGGGCTCTGGCAGCGCCGCCAAGACCCGCCGGCTCCTCGACGCCATGGCACACTCGGGCTCGCTCGAGCGCTACGTACCGTTCGACATCAGCGAGGAGCCCCTGCGCCGCTCGGCCGTCGCGCTCGCTGCCGACTACCCGCAGCTCCGCATCGACGGCCTGGTGGGCGACTTCTCCGCCCACCTCGACGACATCCCGGCGGCGGACGATCGTCTGGTGATCTTCCTGGGCGGCACCATCGGCAACTTCGAGCCCGAAGCGCGCGAGTCGTTCCTCACCGCCCTCGCCGCGGTGATGGAGCCCGGTGAGCACTTCCTGCTGGGCGTCGATCGGATCAAGGATCGTCGGCGTCTCGAGGCGGCGTACAACGATCGCGCCGGCGTCACCGCGGCGTTCAACCGCAATATCCTGGCGGTGGTCAACGACCTCACCGGCGGCGACTTCGACCCGGCCGCTTTCCGCCACCGTGCCATCTACGACACCGACGCCCACCGCATCGAGATGTGGCTCGACTCCCGGCTGGCGCAGAGCGTGCGACTGCCGGCGCTCGATCTCGCGCTCGACCTGGAACCCGGAGACTCGATCCTCACCGAGATCAGCACCAAGTACGACCTAGAGCGGGTCGACGCGATGCTGGCACGCAACGGATTCCGCCGCATCGACTGGATGACCGACAGCGAGGGGCTGTTCGGGCTCGCTCTCGCCGAACGACTCTGAGAGCGAGCGCTCAGCCGGAAGGGGTGTCGGACGGGGAGCCGCCCTCGTCGCCGTCGTCGCTCGACCCGGCCGGGGTGACTTCGACGGCCGGCTCCCACCACGACTCGCCGTCGTCGAAGGCGTCGCCCTCCTGAGTGCACGGCGAGGCGACGTGGTCCTTGCCGTACATCGGCTTGCCCGAGTGCCGCGCCGCGAAGCGCGGATAGATCGCTCCGCACACCTTGCAGAACCGACCGCGTACGGCGCCCCGACGCTCGGTTTCGACCTGGCTCTCGGGAGCGAGTGGGAGCCTCCTGTACGGCATCTCAGGCGGCGATCAGGTCGGCCCGCGAAAAGAAGAAGGCGAGCTCCGCGCGGGCGTTGTCACGCGAGTCGCTGCCGTGGATGGCATTGCGCTCGATCGAGCTGCCGAAGCGGGCCCGGATGGTGCCCTCCTCTGCCTGCTCCGGGTTGGTAGCGCCCATGACGCGGCGCAGGTGGGCGACCGCGTCCTGGCGCTCGAGAGCCGCGACGATGACCGGACCGCCGGTCATGAACTCGACCAAGTCGTCGAAGAACGGCTTCTCCTGGTGCACCTCGTAGAAGGCACGCGCCTGAGCTTCACTCAGATGGATGCGGCGCAGGGCCACGAAGCGGAAGCCCTGCCGCTCGAGCTCGGCCAGGATCTCGCCGCCGTGCGCGGCTCCCACGGCATCGGGCTTGATGATCGTCAGTGTGCGTTCCATCGTGGTTCCTCTCCTCGTGCGGCCGCGTCGCGGCAGCCGCCGCGATCTACGTTCCGAGAGCGCGGGCGACCGCCGCGCCGATCTCCGCCGGCGACTCGACGACGTCGATCCCCGCCGCCGCCATCGCCTCCATCTTCTCCTTCGCCGTCCCCTTGCCGCCCGCCACGATGGCACCGGCATGCCCCATGCGGCGTCCCGGCGGCGCCGTCCGACCGGCGATGAAACCGACCACGGGGCGGTCGAAGTTCTCTTCGATCCAATCCGCCGCCTCCTCCTCCGCAGTACCGCCGATCTCACCGATCAGCACTACCGCCTCGGTGTCGCCATCGTCGCGAAACGCCTTCAGCACGTCGATGAACGAGGTACCGTTGATCGGATCGCCGCCGATGCCGACGCCGGTCGATTGTCCGAGACCGAGGTTGGTGAGCTGCCAGACCGCCTCGTAGGTCAGGGTGCCGGAACGGCTCACCACGCCGACGCGACCGGGTTGGTGGATGTGCCCCGGCATGATGCCGATCTTGGCCACCCCCGGGGTGATCACGCCGGGACAGTTCGGCCCTACCAGGCGGGTCGGATTGTGTTCCAGGAAGTGCTTCACGCGCAGCATGTCGGCCACCGGGATACCTTCGGTGATACAGACCACGAGCTCGATCCCGGCGGCGGCCGCCTCCATCACCGCGTCGGCGGCGAAGGCGGGCGGCACGAAGATCATCGAGGCGTTGGCGCCGGTCTCGCGCCGCGCTTCGGCGACGCTGTCGAAGACCGGGATCCCCTCCACCGAAGAGCCCCCCTTGCCCGGCGTCACGCCGGCCACCACCCGCGTTCCGTAATCGCGACAGCCGAGGGCGTGGAAGCTGCCCTCGTTGCCGGTGATCCCCTGCACCAGGAGTCGCGTCTCCGCGTCGACCCAGATCGCCATCTAGCCCTCCTCCCCCGCACCGCTCCGATCGGCACCGCCGCGCGACGCGGCGACGACCTTGTCGGCGGCGTCCGCCATGTGCTCGGCGACGATGAAGTCGAAATCGGCCTCTTGGAGGATCCGGCGACCCTCCTCGACGTTGGTGCCCTCGAGACGGACCACGACCGGCAGACCGACGTCACCGAGCTCCTCGAGGGCGCCGACCACGCCGGCGGCGATGCGGTCGGTGCGCGCGATGCCGCCGAAGATGTTGATCAGCACGGCGCGCACGCTGTCGTCCGACACCAGGATGCGGAAGGCGTTCTCGACCGCTTCCTGGCTGGCCGAGCCGCCGACGTCGAGGAAGTTGGCCGGCTCGCTGCCGTACAGCTTGATGATGTCCATCGTCGCCATCGCCAGCCCGGCACCGTTGACCATGCAACCGATCTCGCCGTCGAGCTTGATGTAGTTCAGGTCGAAGTGACTGGCCTCGACCTCCAGCGGGTCCTCCTCGTCGAGATCGCGCATCTCCCGGATCTCCTCGTGCCGGTAGAGAGCGTTGTCGTCGAAGCTCATCTTGGCGTCCAGAGCAAGGATCTCGCCCTCGCTCGTCACCACCAGCGGGTTGATCTCGACCAGCGTCGCGTCGGTGTCGAGATAGGCCCGGGCCACGGCACTGACGAGGCGGACCGCCTTCTTCGCCAGCTCTCCGTCGAGACCGAGCCCGGAGGCGACGGCGCGCGCCTCGAAGGCGAGGAGGCCGAGGTGCGGATCGAACGGCTGCCGGACGATCGCTTCCGGTCGCTCCGCCGCCACCTCCTCGATGTCCATGCCGCCGGCGGCCGATCCCATGACCATCGGCTTGCCGAGAGCGCGATCGAGAGTGACCGAGAGATAGAGCTCCGAGTCGATGTCGAGCGCCTCCTCGACCAGGACCTTGCGTACCGTCTGCCCCTCGGAACCGGTCTGGGGGGTGACCAGCCGCATACCGAGGATCTGCTCCGCCAGCTCGGCCGCCTCCTCGGGGGAGCCGGCGAGCTTGACGCCGCCTCCTTTGCCCCTGCCGCCGGCGTGGATCTGCGCCTTGACCACGGCTCGACCGCCGAGGCGCCGGCAGATCGCCTCCGCCTCGCTGGCCTCCTCCGTCACCTCGCCCTCCGGCGTGGTGACGCCGTAGCGGCGCAAGACCTCCTTGGCTTGAAACTCGTGGATCTTCAACTTCGCCCTCCTGGGGGAGTGAGCGGCGGTAGCGAAGCCGGGGTAGACCCGATCGTCGACCGCCGCGAGAGCCCTTATTGTATCACGCCCGCGGGACTCGATCGGACGGTCGGCTTGATACGCTCGCTGGGACTCCGCTCCCCCACGGCGCGATCTCCCGAGCTCCCCGATGCGGTCGGCAACCGAGGCTCAGCCCAGCCCTCCGACCTCGCGGCTGGAGGCCGCCCGGCGGTCGTTCCTCGCCGAACCCTTGGGGCTCCATCTCCTCGCCGTCCTGCTCCTGTTGCTGGTTCTGGCGCTGCGCCACGCGACCATCGCCCTCGCCGCCGAGCCGGTCAACGACGAGTCGATCTACTTCGACGCCTTCGAGCGGGTGGCGCGCGGTGAATCGCCCTTCGACCGCTCGGGCTACCTGACGTTTTCCCTGCTCGCCCACCTCGGCGCCTGGTCGCTGGAGACGATCGGCGCGGCCGGCACCCTGGTGCTGCTGCGACTGGCCAACCTCGCCGGTGCCGCCACCGCCGTCTGGTGTGCCGCCGGGTTCGTCGCCCGGAACTGGTGGGCCCGACTCGCCGGCAGCGCGCTCTATCTCGTCGTCGCCCCGGCCGTGGCCGTCGGTGTCTTCGTGGGCAATCTGTCGCTCGCCGTCTCCGGCATGATCGTCGCCGCCCTCGTCGTCTGGACGCAGCGGCCGGTCGTCGCCGGTCTCCTCCTGGGGACCAGCGTCGTCGCCAAACCCCTGGTACCGGGAGCCATCGTGGCGCTCGCCTGCCGACGCGGCGGCGCCGGCGAGCGGCGGCACCTGATCGCCGCCGGTCTGGCGGCAGCGATCGCCCTGGCGGTGATCGCGTTGTCGCCCGGCCTCGACCGGGTTCTGGCGATCGATCCCTTTCCGCGCCTGGCGCGATCGGTGTCGCCGCATCGGCTGCTCCACCTGCTCGGCTGGTCCGGCGGGGTGATCTGGCTCTCGATCGCCATCGCGCTCGGAGTCGCGCTCGCCGCTCGCCGGCGGCGGCTCGACGCCGTTCGCACGATCGCTCTGGCCTCGACCGCTGCCGTCGCCACCACCCCGCTCGTCTGGTCGCACACCCTGCTGGTAACGCTCCCTCTACAGGCGATCTCGCTCGACATCGCCTGGCACCGGTACCGCGGCCGGACGGGCGACGACGGACAGCGGCGGCGCGCTGCCGAGCTCACCGGAGTAGCGCTGGCGGTGGCGGCGATCCAGCTCGCCGAGGGAGC
>JAWVZD010000155.1:0-5624 GCA_033722395.1 Thermoanaerobaculia bacterium
GAGGGCGATCTCGAGCCGCTCGTCGAGCCGTTGAGCGAGCAGTTCCGCGCCCAGCAGCTGCAGGAGCTGGCGGACTCGGCGGAGTGATGTCGCGCTTGGCCGAGCGAGCGAGCGTCGACCAGATCCTGGTCGCGGCGCGGCGCCGCCTGCGGCGAGCCTCGTTCGAGCCGTCGCAGCGCGAGGCGATGCTGCTGCTGACGCATGTGTCGGGACTCGACGAGGTGCACCTGCTCACCCATCCGGACCGCCACCTCGATCCCGAGGTGGTGACCCGCTTCGAGTCCCTGCTCGCCCGGCGCCTCGACGGCGAACCGGTCGCCTACCTGACCGGCCGCCGGGAGTTTTTCGGCCGCAGCTTCGAGGTCGACGAGCGGGTGCTGGTGCCCCGTCCCGAGACCGAGCACCTGGTCGAGACGGCGCTCGCGCTGCCGCTCCCCCGTCGGGCCCGCATCCTCGATGTCGGCACGGGCTCCGGCTGCGTCGCGATCACCCTGGCTGTCGAGCGTCCGGATGCCGTGGTGACGGCGACGGACCGCTCGCTCGGCGCTCTCGCCGTCGCCGCCCGCAACTGCCGCCGCCACGAGGTCGGACGGCGCGTGCGCCTCCTCGGCGCCGACCTCGCCGAGGGCCTCGAGCTCGTCGATTTCGACCTGGTGGTGACCAACCCACCCTACATCCCTCCCGAGGAACGAGCGACGCTGTCGCCGGAGGTACGCGACTTCGAGCCTCCCGAGGCCCTCTTCGCGCCTCCCGGCCGGGTGACCCTGCTCGAGCGCCTGCTGGACGGCCTCGCTCGACTGCCGGTCGCTACACCCGTCGCCGTCGAGCTCGGCTCCGGGCAGGCGGAGCTCCTGCCCTCGATCCTCGACCGTACCGGCTTCGAGCTCGTCCGACTGGTACCCGACTACGCCCAAATTCCGCGCGTCGCACTGCTGTGCCGCACCGCAGGAGACATCTGAGGCGGTGGACAGGCTCCGCATCGAAGGTCCGACACGCTTGGCCGGCTCGATCCGCGCCGGAGGCGCCAAGAACGCCGCCCTGCCGGCCCTGGCGGCGAGCCTGCTGTGCTCCGAGCCGATCGAGCTCCTCTCGGTGCCCGACGTGCGGGACGTGCGCACCATGCTGCGGCTCCTCGAGCACTTCGGGGTGGCCAGCGAGCGCGGTGCCGAAGGCGTCACGCTCCGTCCCGGCGGTGAGCCGCCGGCCGACGACGCCCCCTACGAGCTGGTCAAGACGATGCGCGCCAGCGTGCTGGCACTCGGACCGCTACTGGCCCGACTCGGACATGCTCGCGTATCGCTCCCCGGGGGGTGCGCCATCGGTGTCCGTCCGATCGACCAGCACCTCGCCGGCCTCGAGGCCCTCGGCGCCCACGTCGAGCTCGAGCACGGCTACGTCACGGCGAGAGCGCCGCGCCTGCGGGGCGGGTGCTACCGCTTCGACATGCCGACCGTCACCGGAACCGAGAACCTGATCATGGCCGCCACGTTGGCCACCGGCTCGACGCGTCTCGAGAACTGCGCCCGCGAGCCCGAGGTCGCCGATCTCGCCGCGCTGTTGAGTCGCATGGGCGCCAGGATCGAGGGCGCCGGAACAGCGACGATCGAGATCGAGGGGGTCGACTCGCTCGGCGGCGCCCGGCACCGCATCATCCCCGACCGCATCGAGGCCGGCACCTATCTGATCGGCGGGGCGATGACCGCCGGCGAGGTACGGGTCGAGAACGCCGAGCCGTCTCATCTCGGCGCCCTGCTCGAGGTGCTCGACGAGGTCGGCTGCCAGATCGACGCCGCCGGTCCCGGAATCTGCCTCGTCGGCACACCCGAGATTACCTCCCGCGACGTCGCCACGGCGCCCCACCCCGGCTTCCCGACCGATCTCCAGGCGCAGTACATGGCACTCATGACCCGCACCCGGGGCGCCTCGATCATCCGCGAAACGGTGTTCGAGAACCGTTTCCAGCACGTGCCCGAGCTGGCCCGGATGGGGGCCGAGATCTCGATCGAAGGCGGTCGGGCCGAGGTACGGGGACCCACCGAGCTCTCCGGCGCCAATGTCATGGCCACCGATCTCAGAGCCTCGGCTTCGCTCGTCCTCGCCGGCCTGGCCGCCGTGGGAACCACCGTCGTCGATCGCGTCTATCACCTCGATCGCGGCTACGAAGCGATGGAATCGAAATTGCAGCTCCTCGGTGCCAGGGTCGAGAGGCTGCGCGGGGATTGAGCCCGGGCCGCATCCTCCGATCGCAGCCCAATGGCAACCACCCGCATCCTGTTCTCCGCGCTCCTCCTGGTAGCTCCCGCCGTCGCCGCCGCCGATCCCGATCCACGCATCGAGCTCGCCCAGCTGCAGCTCGCCGAGCGTTGGCAGACGGCGCTCGACCGCACCGAAGAGATCCTGCAGCAGGATCCGGCTCTCGGCGAACGGCTCTGGCTGCCGTACCTACGGGCCGATCTCCTGGAGCGCCTGGGGCGACTCGAGGAGGCCAACTCGCGCTTCGCCCGCCTGCTCGCGGCCGAGCCCGAGCTGGCGCAGTTCGCCCGCCTGCGCATGGCCGAGCTACAGGAGAGGATGGGCCACCCCGAGGTCGCGGCGGGGCTGGTAGCGACTCTCCTCGGGCGTGGTGCCCCGCGCGAGATCGAGAGCGATGCCAGCGAGCTGCTCGCACGCACCCTGGCGGCCGGGGGCGACTGCCGCCTCCTGGGGCGCATGGACTCCTGGCAACTCGAGTCCGCCGACCGTCGGACGCTCCGCTTGGCCGCCGCCGAGTGCGCGTTGCGCCACGACGAGGTCGAGCGCGCTACCGAGCTGCTGGTCGACCTGTTGCTCGAGGCGACCAACGATCTCGTCGCCCGGCAGGCGGCCGATCGACTCGCCGCCCGACCCTCGCACGAAAGGCTGCCGGCGGAGGCTCGCATCGCCGTCGGCCTGGCGTTCCACCACAACCGCGAGTTCGACCGTGCCATCGCCCATCTCGAGGCCGGTCTCGGCCGCCTCGATCCCGAGCGCCTCACCTTCGACGCCGAGCGGCTGGCGGAGTATCGCTACGCCGCCGCCCGGGCCCGCTTCTGGCTCGGGGAGTACGACCTCGCGGCCGCCATGTTCCGCCGCCTGGCAGAGGCCGGCGGCCCGGCGGACACCGTCGCCAGAGCGCTCTACCAGCAGGCACGCTGTCACGAGTTGGCCGGCGACTGGGCGGAGGCCGCCGCCGCCTTCCGGCGGGCCTACGGCGCCGATCCGACGGGCGACTGGGCGGCAGCGGCGCTGTTCTCGGGCCTGCGCTTGGAGTTCCGCCGCGGGCGGGAGGATGCCGCCGCGGAGCTCCTGGCGAGCCTCGACTCGCGCTTCACCTGGAGGGCGGTGGCGCGCCGGGCGGCCCTCTTCCTGGCCTCCTCCGACATCGTGCGCGGACGAGCCGACCGCGCCGCGGTCTGGCTGCGTCGCAGCTCCGGTGACGACACCGAGGAGTTCCTCTACTGGCGAGGCCGCCTGGCCGAGCTCGCCGGCGACGGCTCGGCGGCGGTGCGGCTCTACGCCGAGCTGCTGGTCCGCGACGCCTACGATCCGCTCGCCGAGGCGGCACGCGAGCGCCTGGCGCGCCCGGAGCTCGCCCCGCTGGCCGAGGCGACAGCGCAGCAGCTGGCAGCGATCGGTACCGTCCAGGGACTCTACGGCGCCTGGCTCCTGGTCGGGGACGATTCGGCGCTCGGCCAGCGGGCACGCGACCGACTGCGCCGCGAGCTGCTCGGCGACCGCCGAGCGCGCCCCTTCCTCGAGCTGCGCACCGTCGCCCCGCCGCAGTGGCCCCTGTGGCGCGCCGTCCTCGTCCGGCCGAGCGAGCGCTTCCTGGCTCTCGGCCAGTGGGAGCTGGGACGGGCGGCGATCAGCGAGTACTTTCCCTGGAACGATCCGCGACTCGCTCTGACCGCGAGCACCGTCCTGGCGCAGCGTGACCTGCCCCGGCGCTCGCTCTACATCGCCGAGGTGCTCGCACAGCGCGTACCCTCCTACCTACCGCCGGCACTGCTCCCCAACCCGTTCCGGGTGATCCTCTATCCGTACCCCTACCGCGCGCTGATCGTCGGCGAGGCCGAGGCCCGCGGCATCGACCGGCATCTGCTGGCGTCGGTGATCCGCGAAGAGAGCCGTTTCGATGCCGGCGCCGTGTCGGTGGTCTCGGCTCGCGGTCTGACCCAGTTCGTCTATCCGACGGCACGCCAGGTGGCGGGCGACCTCGGCGTCCGCCTCGACGACCCGACCGCACTGCACGACCCGGCACTGTCGATCCGGCTCGGCGCCGCCTACCTGGCCGAGCTCACGGAGCGGTTCGACGGCCGCCAGGAAGCCGCCGTCACCGCCTACAACGCCGGCCCCGACCAGGCCCGGCTATGGACGTCGTACTGCTACGGACGCGAGCCCGCCGAGTACCTCTCCAAGGTCGGCTTCGAGGAGACCCGCCGCTACCTCGACAAGGTGCTGACGAGCCGCTCGCACTACCGCCAGCTCTATGGCGTTCCCCGGCCGGAGGAGTCGACGACCGGCGGTAGCTCGTCACGCTCGCGGTCGAGGTAGACCACGACGTCGGCCTCGAGCCTGAGCTCCTCCGTCCATTCGGCGATCTCCTCGTTGAGGCGTTGCTCGCGCAACACCCGGCGGATGCTCTCGCGCACCGCCGACAGCTCCGGTGCCTCCTCACCGCGTCTCTCCATCTCGGGAACCAGCGTGCGCTCGTAGTAGCGCCGGATGTCGTCCAGCGAGACGAAGACGCGCGGTCCCAGACGCTGCTCGACGAACGAGGTCACGACGAGGCGCCGAGCGAGGATCTCGCGCACCTCCTCGGGGGTCAGACCGAGCTCGGCCAGCTTGGCCCGATAGGCCTCCCGATCGGCGAAGCGCTCGCGAATGGCCTCCATCTGGCGGTCGACCTCGGCCAAGGGGAGATCCTCGAAGCCGAAACGGTCGATCTCGTGGAAGCGCAGCTTCATCTCGACCAGGCGATCGAGCACGCGGCGCACGAAGGTCGCGTCGTCCTCGTCCACCTGGCGCTCGATCAGACCGAGCTCGATGGTTCGCTCGATGTCCGACCACAGGATCGGGTCCTCGTCGACCACCGCGACGATGCGATCGGCGAGGGACGCCTCGCGGAGCTCGGCCGAGGGCTCGCCGAGGGGTTCGACGGCCTGCGTCGCACCGGCCGCCGACAGGGCCAGAAGGAGACTCGCGGCGAGGGGCGACATGGCGCGGCATGCTAGCATGGCAGCTCGTCCGACGGCCGGCCGCAGCCTCGGGAGAGCCGTCGTGAAGCCCGGCTCGGGCGACCCCTACTCAGGTACTCATGTCCGGACAGATCAGAGTCGGTCTCGCCCAGATCGACTCACGGTTGGGCGCCGTCGAGGAGAACCTCGAGAAGCACCTCGACTGGATCGAGCGGGCGAGGCGCGAATCGGTCGACCTGCTGGTCTTCCCGGAGCTCTCGCTCACCGGCTACCGCCTCCTCCACCTGACCAGCCGGGTGGCGCAGCGGCTCGATCGCTCGGCCACCGTCGACTCGCTGTGCGAATCGATAGGGGCGATGCACGTCGTCGTCGGCCTGGTCGAGATCGGCGAGCGGGGTCAGCTCCACA
>JAWVZD010000156.1:0-5621 GCA_033722395.1 Thermoanaerobaculia bacterium
CGACCAACATGCGGCGATTCTACGCTCATCTATAATGGGACTCGGCAGACGGAGCGAACTACCCGACGGGAGCCTCATGGCCGAACAGGCAGCATTCCCTTACGAGAAGAAGATCGAGGTCGACAAGATGGCGCGGGCGAAGGAGCCCAAGCAGACCGCGGTCATCGAGCAGAGCGGCTGTACCGGCTGCGAAGCCTGCATCTCGTTCTGCCCGGTCGATTGCATCGAGATCGTGCCGGGTCCGGTCTATCCCGATCTCCACAAGCTGGTCGAGGTCGACCTGGAGCGCTGCATCGGCTGCCAGCTGTGCGCCCGCTACTGCCCCTGGGAGACGATCGACATGTGGTCGTACGAGGAGGGGATCGAGGTGGCGCCGAAGCTCACCGTGCGCTCGCTGCTCTACGACTACGACCCCGAGGAGATGCACGAAGCGGCCGAGAAGCGCGTCGGGGTGATCGGTGCCTGAGGAGCTCGAAGGGGAGTCCTCGCCCGGTTTCGATCCGGAGCTCGACAAGGCGCTGAAGCGGGTGCTGCACGTCATCTACCGCGAGCACCCGCTCGGTCCGAATCAGATCCTCAACCTCGCCGCCGAGATCCAGAAGCAGGGCGTCCACCGCCTGGTGGAGGAGCACCTACGGAAGTTCCGCCGTCAGCAGGCGGTCGACGACTGAGTCGCCGTAGATCCTCCGGAGCGCAAGAAAGTCGGCCGCCGAGGGTTTCACCACCATGCGGACGGCCGGTGCCCACCAGACCGAGGAGTCGGCCGACGCGGTGACTCCGGGTGATCCCGGCTGGGAGCTGCTCTCCGCCGTCGCGGCCGGCGACGAGCTCGCCTTCGAGCGGCTCGTCGGCGCCTACCAGGACCGCCTGCTGGTGCTCTGTCGGCGCCTGCTCGGCTCGCGAGCGGCGGCCGAGGACGCCGTCCAGGAGGTCTTCGTCAAGGCCTACCGGCAGGCCGGACGGCTGGAGCCGCGCGGCAAGTTCTACACCTGGCTCTACCGAGTGGCGACGAACCACTGTCTCAATCGGCTGCGGCGCCGGCGGATCGTGCGCTTCGTGCCGCTCGTCTCGGAGCGCGATCCCGAGGAGGAGAGCGACATCGAGCCGACCGACGAGCGCGCCGATCCGGAGCGGGCGGCGGCGGCGCGGCAGCGTTGGCGGCAGATCGAGCGGACGATCGCGGAGCTGCCGCCCAATCAGCGAGTGGTGCTCGTGTTGGCGCGCTACGCCGGTCTTTCCTATCGCGACATCGCCGAGACCTTGGAGATCACCCCGGGTGCGGTGGAGAGCCGTCTGTTCCGCGCCATGCGGACCCTGCGCCGGGCGGCGCAAGAAATCGACCCGCCGGGGGTTTCACCATGAAGAGAGGAACGAACGACATGGACCACGATCTCGACCGCGACCTGCTCCGCCTGTTGAGCGGTGAGCTCGAACCCGAGCGCGCCTCGCGGCTGGAACGCGCCATCGACGCCGATCCGGCACTGCGGCGGCGCTGGGAGGAGTGGCGGGACGTCTGGCGTGGTCTCGAGTTGCCACCTCCCGAGCCGGTCGACCTGCTGCCGGCGATCCGTCGTCGGCTGGCCCAGCCCGGGACCCAGCGCGGCGCCGCAGCGGAGGCCCGAACGGACGCAGGACCGGGCGAGATGTGGCGCGTCGCGCCGGCCTGGGGGCGGGCGCTCGCGGCCGCCGCCCTCGCCTTCGGTGTCGGGCTGGGCGTCTGGCTGGGCGACTCCGCCCTGGCGTCGGAGGAGTCACTACCGCTCGAGGCCTACGAGCCCAGCCTGGCCGAGAGCTACTGGACCGAGGCCCCCTGGACCAGCGAACAGTGGTCGGAGGTCGAGTCGAGCGACGGCGACGCGGAGGAAAGCCCATGAAGCGCTCCTGGCTGGTCCTGGCACTGCTGCTGTCGCTCGGGATCAACGTCGGTATCCTCGCCGTCGTCGGTCTGTCCCGGACTCGCGCTCCGAGGCCGGTCGAGCGCCTATTCGACCGGTCCGGGCCGCCGCCGATCGAGCGTCTGGCCGATCGTCTCGAGCTCGAGGGAGAGACCCGACGGCGCTTCGTCGACGAGCAGCGGCGTTTCTTCGCATCGTTCGTCGAGCTGCGTCGCGAGCTCGCAGAGACGCGTCACGAGCTGCGGCGCGAGGTCGGGGGGCCGTCGCCCGACCGTACGCGGATCGATGAGCTGCTGACCTCCTCCGCCGAGCTGACGGCGGAGCTCGATCGACTCTTCGTCGAGCACGTGCTCCAGGCCCGCGACATCCTCGATGGACGGCAGGAGCGCATCTACCTCGGAGTCGTGGAGCGCCTCCGGCAGGCGAGCGACGGACCCCGGCCGGGGGAGCGCCCGCGGCGCCGTCCGCCGCCGCGCTGAAGAAATCGACGAAACGGAGCGGGGAGCAAACCTTTTCGTCGGCACGTGCGTATGAAGCGATGGAGAGGCAAGGTTCCCCTCCTTTGCCTCGTCCCTCCTCCCGAGAGCCCCGCCCTGCGGGGCTCTCGTTTTTTTCGTCGTCAGCGCACCGGGTCGCCGGCGAAGAAGCGGTGCGCCACCTCGGCCGGATCGCCGATCAGACCGTCCGGGCCTTCGACGGGCAGCCAGTCGTCGGGCAGGTGACGGCGGTACGGCTCGTCCAGGAAGCGGTGGTCGAGTAGAGCGATCACACCGCGGTCCTCGGCCGAGCGGATCAGCCGCCCGACCGCCTGGACCACCCGGGTCATGCCCGGCACGACGTAGGCGTACTCGAAGCCGCGCTCGAAGCGCTCGTCGAAGTACTCGCGCAGGCGGTTCTGCTCCAGGCTGAGGGCCGGCAGGCACGGCCCGACGACGCCGACCGCGGAGAGCGTGTCACCCGGGTAGTCGACCCCTTCGGCGAACACCCCGCCGGCGACCGCCAACAGGAGCACCGGACCGGTGAGGTCGGAGCGCAGGGCCTCGAGGATCGCCTGGCGCTCGGCCTCGCCGTCGCCGGGCTGCTGCACCAGCAAGTGGCGTCGGCGCACCTCGATCCGCTCCGTCACCTCGGCGAGGAAACGGTAGCTGGGGAAGAGCACCATCGAGTTGCCGGGAACCGCCTCGGCGAAGGCCGCCACCCGGCGGGCGATGCGGGCGTAGTTGCGCGGTCGCTCGCGGTAGGTCGTGGCCACCGACGGATCGATGACGACGCGGCGGTTCTCGGGCGGGAACGGTCCCGGCACCGAGATCTCGCTGGTGCGGCCGCGATCGAAGCCGAGCAGGTCGATGTAGAAGTCGACCGGTGAGAGGGTCGCCGACAGGCCGACGACGGCATGGCAGCGCTCGAGGATGGCGCCGATGAACGGGCTGGGGTCTTTGCACAGGATGCGCAGGCGAGCGGAGTCGCCGCGGCGCTCCGCGCACTGATCGAAGGCGCCTTCGGCCGACAGCGCGAGTCCGTCGAGGAAGCGCAGCACCTTGTAGTAGAGGTCGACGAACGGATCGTCGGCGCGGAAGCTGCGGTTATCGCGCTGCTGCTCGATGTAGTCGACGAAGGTGGCATCGAGCTCCGCGCGCAGCATCCACAGGTCGTCCTCCGGCAGCATCACCAGGGCGGCGCGGGTGCGCGGACCCTCGTCGTCGAGCGCCGCGACCACCGTCTCCTCGATCAGGCGCGCCAGACGTCGGGCCAGCGTCGCGGCGCGATGGTGCACCGGCGTGCCGCCGGCCTCGAGCGCCCGGGCGGTCTCGAGGGCCACGCCGGCGTCGAGCTCGGGGCGGTAGTAGCCGCGGCCGCGGTCGACCAGGTTGTGGATCTCGTCGACGATCAGGACGACGTCCGACAGGTCCTCGTCGGAGCCGAACTCCGACAGCGCGACGTACGGGTCGAAGGCGTAGTTGTAGTCGCCCAGGACGACCTGCGAGCGGCCGGCGGCCTCGAGGCTGACCTCGAACGGACAGACCTCGGCCTGGCGCGCCATCTCGAAGATGCGATCGGGCAGTAGGGTCCCGGTCGCCTCGAGTAGTCGTGGCACCACTCTCGAGGTCTGGAGCTTGAAGAAGTAGTCGCGGGCGTAGGGGCAGTACTCCTCGTGGCAGACGAGCTCCTCGTTGGCGCACATGCGCGCCTTGGCGTTCAGGCGCAGGCTGTGGAAGCGGTCCTCGGGGTTGAGCATCTCGAGCACCGCCGTCGCCATCTCCTGCTGCAGGTTCTTCGCCGTCAGCACGAAGACTCTCTTTTCGTGCGTCAGCGAGTAGGCCAGGGCCGGGTAGAGGGCCGCCACCGTCTTGCCGATGCCGGTCGGCGCCTCGATCAGGAGGTGCTCGCGCTGCTCGAGCGCGGTCTCGACGGCGGCGACGATCTCCTCCTGACCCGGGCGCATGGCGGTGTGCGGGAAGAGGAGCGTCCGTCCGGCCTCGCGGCGCCGCTCGACGGCCTCGAGCTCGGCCTCGTGCTGGTGGATCAGCCGGTTCAGGCGCTCCCGAATCGAGCGCTCGAGCTCTTCGCCGTCGTCCTCCGGCTCGACCGGCAGATGCTCCACGCGCCCGCCGCCGATCTCGATCAGCACCAGCTCGGCCCGCACCTCGGGCTCGCCCTCTCGGGCGAGGATCCAACGGTAGATGAGCGCCTGGCGCTCGTAGACCTGGCGGGTCAGGCCGCCGAGCTGGCTACCGCGCCGCAGCGACTTGATCTCCTCGACCACCAGCGTGCCGTCGTCGTCGCGCCGCAGCCCGTCGGCCCGGCCTCGGATCGTCACCTGCCAGCCACGGTGCGTGAAGAGGTGCTCGAGCTGCACCTCGCGCCGGTAGGTCGGATCGCTCGCCATGGCGGCGTCCTGGTAGCGGCTGTGGATCGCCTGCCCGACCCACATCCGCTCGTAGCCACCCCGATGGGCGAATCCCAGACTCCTCAACTGGCTGATGTCGATCAGGTCGGCGACCGAGAGCTCGATCTGCAGGCTCTCGGCATCGAAGCGCGGTGCCATGCGGCGGAGTATGTCAGGCGACAGGAGCTCCGGCGGGCGGTCTGATACGCTGCGCGGCACCGATGGCCGACGACACCATCATCGACTTTCCGAAGAAGCTGCAGAACCTGCCCCTGGGCTCTTTCGGCACGTTGCTGCTCATCCTGCTCGCCGCGGTGATGCTGATCTCGAGCGTCTACACCGTCGATCCGGAGGAGGTCGGCGTCGTTCTGCGATTCGGCGAGTTCGTCAAGACGACCGAGCCGGGCCTGCACTTCAAGATCCCTCTCGGCATCGATCAGGTGATGAAGGTGGCCCGCGAGCGCCAGCTCAAGCTGGAGTTCGGCTTCCGCACCGTCGAGGCGGGCGTGCGCAGCACCTTCCGGCAGGTCGAGGACGAGGCCCTCATGCTCACCGGTGACCTGAACACCGCGGTGGTCGAGTGGGTGGTGCAGTACCGCATCGAGGACCCGGAGAAGTACCTCTTCCGCGTCCGGAACGTCACCGACACGCTGCGCGACATCAGCGAAGCGGTGATGCGGGAGGTGGTCGGTGACCGTACCGTCAACGAGGTGCTGACGGTCGGGCGCCAGGAGATCGCCGATCTCGTCGAGCAGAGGATCCAGGCGCTGTGCGAGGAGTACGAGACCGGCATCGCCATCGACCAGGTGGTGCTGCAGGACGTCAATCCCCCCGACGCG
>JAWVZD010000157.1:0-5603 GCA_033722395.1 Thermoanaerobaculia bacterium
ATCGATACCCCAGGGCCATCGATACCCCAGGTGTGAGGGGCAGTAAGTAACCCGTCGTCAGCGGCTCGTCAACAGCCCTTCCAGCATGCGATAGTCTTCGTTCTCCGGGTCCAGTGCGCGCAGGCGTTGCACGTAGGGTAGCGCGTCGGCCTTCCGGCCGGTATTGTAGTAGAGCGAGGCCAGGTTGGCCAGCGCCTGCTCGGCGTCCGGGTTGAGGGCCAGCGCGGCGAGGAAGTCGGCTTCGGCCTCTGCAAAGCGCTGCTGGAGCAGGAACGCAAATCCCCGGTTGGTATAGGCTTCTCCGAGCTTCGGGTTGGCCGCCAGGAGGCGGTTCAGCAGGGAAACCGCTTCCTCCAGACGCCCCGCCGCAATGTGGGCAACGGCCAGCCGTCCCATGAACCGGAGGTGATGGGGCGCCCGGTCGACGGCCCGTCTTAGATAGGGAAGGGCCTGCTGCGCGGCTCCCGTCTGGTAGAACGCCTCGCCGATCCGGTACAGCGTCCAGGCATCCTCCAGGGTATCGGGATCCAGCGACCGTGCGAGGCGGGCGATGGCGCCGTGGTCCTGCTGGAGGAACCGGAGCCGCACCCGCGAGGGGGATCAGGAGGTCGCCCTGCTGGCCGCTTGGGGCGAGGAACGCGCGCCGCGTTGGGAGGAGGCCGAAGAGGTCGACGCGACGGATCTCGATCTGTCGGACGAACCGATCGCGGCCGGTCTATTCCGCACGGGAGAGCCCGCCGGCCTCGACGCAGACCTCCTGCAACGCTGCGAGAAGCAGCTCTCCGACTACCTCTATCGCAGTCGCCGCCTCGAGCTCCTCCACAGCCCGCTCCTCGACGAGACCTCGGAGGTGGGGGAGAGTGAACGGGACTTTCGCATCCGCCTGCGCGACCGGGCGCGCGAAGAGCGCGATCGGGCGATCGAGGAGCTGCGTGAGCGCTACGCGTCGCGTCTGGGCCGTCTGCGGGACCGGTTGATCGCCGCCGAGCAGCGTTTAGAGCGCGAGCGCGAGCAGGCCGCCGCGAGTCGCTTCGACACCGCCGTCAGAGTGGGCGCGACCCTGCTGTCGGCCGTCCTCGGCCGCAAGCGACTCTCCGCCACGACCTTGTCGAAGGCCGGCACCTCGGCGCGGGGATTCAGCCGCGCCAGCCGCGAAGCGAAGGACGTCGAGCGGGCAGAGGAGGGAATCGAGCTCCTGGAGGAGAAGCTCGCCGCCTTGGAGACCGAGCTGGCGGAGGAGATCGACGAGCTCGAGCGGCGGTACGATCCGGCACGAGAGGCGCTCGAGGCGGTGGTCCTGAAGCCACGCCGGAGCGACGTGCGGATCGAGCGCGTGGCCCTCGCCTGGCTGCCGTTCGAGCCGTCCGCCGCGACGAGCGAGGCGGCTCAGCTGTACCAGCGGTGAAGCGACAGCCCGAGCAACCAGTACTTGCGCCGCAGCGCTTCGATGCGGCGGCGGTACGGCGCGATCGGCTGCGGGCCGAAGACCTCCTCCGCCTCGCGGCGGGCGAGACGTGCTTGGCGGATCTCGAAGACGTACCAGGCGTTCAGCAGCTCGCGCAAAACGGCGGGATCGGTGTCGTCTCGAGGCCGGATTCCGAGCTCGAGGAGTCCTTCCTCGACCTCGGGGGCGAACGGTGCCACGGAAAGGGAGCGGCGGTTACGGCAGAACGGGTCGAAGGCTCGGGGGGCGGTGAAGAGGAACCTCTCAGCGCTCGACCCAGTAGTTCGGCGCCTCTTTGGTGATCACCACGTCGTGCGCATGGCTCTCCTTGAGGCCGGCACTGGTGACTTGCAACAGTCGCGCCTGGGTGCGCAACACTTCGATCGAGGCGCAGCCGGCAAGTCCCATGCCGGAGCGCAGTCCGCCGGTGAGCTGGGTCAGCATCTTGTGCACGCTCCCTTTGAACGGCACCATACCCTCGATCCCCTCCGGCACCAGCTTCGACAACGCTCCCTCGCCGTCTTGGAAGTAGCGATCGGCCGCACCCCGGCTCATCGCCGACAGCGATCCCATCCCGCGGTAGGCCTTGTAGGTCCGCCCCTGGTAGAGGATGGTCTCGCCCGGGCTCTCCTCGCAGCCTGCGAAGAGTGAGCCGATCATGACGGTGTGGGCACCGGCGGCGAGGGCCTTGGCGAGATCGCCGGAGAACTTGATGCCGCCGTCGGCGACCACGGGGATGTCGTGCGCAGCCGCAGCCCGACTGGCGTCGAGGATCGCCGTGACCTGCGGCATACCGGCGCCGGTGACTACCCGCGTGGTACAGATCGAACCCGGTCCGATGCCGATCTTGACCGCGTCGACGCCGCGCTCGATCAGCGCCTCGGTGCCGGCCGCGGTCGCCACGTTGCCGACCATCAGCCGCACGTCGGGAAAGCGCTCGCGCAACGTTTCGACGGCGGCGAGGACCCCGGCACTGTGGGCGTGGGAGGAATCGAGCACCAGGAGGTCGGCCTTCGAGGCGACCAGCGCAGCCGCCCGATCGAGGTAGTCGCCCGAGGCACCGACCGCGGCGCCGACGCGCAGACGTCCGAGGTCGTCCTTCGAGGCGTTGGGGAACTGCATCGCCTTCTGGATGTCCTTGACCGTGATGAGCCCGGTCAGGCCGCCGTTGTCGTTGACCACCAGCAGCTTCTCGATGCGGTGCTGGTGGAGGAGTCGCTTGGCCTTCTCGAGAGTGGTGCCCTCGGGAACGGTGACCAGGTCCTCCTTCGTCATCAACTCCTCGATCGGCTTCTCGAGGTCGGTCTCGAAGCGCAGGTCGCGGTTGGTCAGGATGCCGACCAACTGGCCGGCCCGGTCGGTCACCGGAACGCCCGAGATCTTGTACTTCGCCATCACCTCGAGCGCCTCGCCGATCAGCTGGTCGGGTCGCATGGTCACCGGATCGACGATCATGCCGGCTTCGCTCCGCTTCACCTTGTCGACCTCTGCCGCCTGCTCGTCGATCGACAGGTTCTTGTGGACCACTCCGATGCCGCCCTCCTGGGCGAGCGAGATCGCCAGGCTGGCCTCGGTCACGGTATCCATGGCGGCCGACAGGATGGGGATCTGGATGTCGATGCCGCGGCAGAGACGGGTCGATAGATCGACCTCGTTGGGATGCACCCGCGAGAAGGCCGGCTCCAGAAGCACGTCGTCGAAGGTCAGCGCCAGGCGCGGCGTCTTGGGCGATTCGGTCATCGGCAGGAGGCTCGTTCGGTGTCGGCGGCGGGCTCTCGGCGTTGGCGGGTGAGGTTATCAGAACCAAAGCCCGTGGCGCGGCGGGGCGATGGCGCCGCCGAAGACGCCTCGGCTGGCGTGGCCGCCACTACGGGAGCCGGAAATCCGCTCTCCCCGACTCAGCTGGCGAGCTGGTCGGCGGCACCACAGCACTTCTTGTACTTCTTGCCGGAGCCACAAGGGCAGGGGTCGTTGCGGCCGATCTTCTCGCCCTTGCGGACCACCGTCTGCGGCTTCTGCGGGGTCGGGGCGGTGCGGGGCGGACCGGAGCGCGGAGGGCCGAAGCGCATGCGACCGCTCGCCGCCTGCTTGCGGCGACGTTCGGCGAGCTCCTCCTCCGTGGCCGGCTCGAGGCGGTAGAGGGTCTTGATGATGGTGTCCTCGACGCGCTCCTTCATCGTCTGGAACAGCTCGAAGCTCTCGCGCTTGTACTCCTGCAACGGGTTGCGCTGACCGTAGCCGCGGAGACCGATGCCTTCCTTCAGGTGATCGAGAGCGAGCAGGTGCTCCTTCCAGGCGTGGTCGACGACGCGCAGCATGACGTCGCGCTCCATCAGCTGCATCAGATCGTCGCCCACCCGCTCGACCTTCTCGGCGTACTTCTCGCGTACCGCGCCGAGGAGGTGGTCCTTCAAGCCGTCGAGGCCGAGCTCGTCGAGCGGCGGATCGAGCTCGTTGGTATTGATGTCGAAGTAGGCCAGGATGCCGGTCGACAGCTCGGCGAGATCCCAATCCTCCGGATCGAGCTTCTCCGAGCAGTGGGTGTCGAGTAGGAAGTCGATGACGTCCTCGGAGATCTTCTCCAAGTAGTCGCGCCCCTCGTTGCCTTCGAGGATGTCGCGGCGCAGCTGGTAGATCGCCTCGCGCTGCCGATTCATGACGTCGTCGTACTCGAGGAGCTGTTTGCGGACCTCGAAGTTGCGCCCCTCGACCTGCTTCTGGGCGCGCTCGATCGCCTTGGTCACCATGTTGGCCTCGATCGGCTCGCCCTCTTCCAGACCGAGGCGCCCGATGAGGCCCTGGATCCGATCCGAGCCGAAGATCCGCATCAGATCGTCCTCGAGCGAGAGGAAGAAGCGCGACGAGCCCGGGTCGCCCTGCCGCCCGGAGCGGCCGCGGAGCTGGTTGTCGATGCGCCGCGACTCGTGTCGCTCGGTGCCGAGGATGTGGAGCCCGCCGGCCGCCAGCACCTCCTGCTTCTCCTGCTGGCAGATCTCGCGGTAGCGCTCGAGCGCCTCCTGGTAGGCCTCGGCATCCTCCGCCGGATCGACCTCGCCGCGGGCGAGCCCCTCCGGGTTGCCACCGAGGACGATGTCGGTACCGCGACCGGCCATGTTGGTGGCGATGGTGACCGCACCTTTGCGGCCGGCCTGGGCGACGATCGACGCCTCCTTTTCGTGATACTTGGCGTTCAGCACGACGTGCGGGATGCGCTCGCGTTTCAACCGCTTCGACAGCGTCTCGCTGTTCTCGATCGAGATCGTGCCCACCAGCACCGGTTGACCGCGCTCGTGACAGTCGCCGATCTCCTCGACCACCGCGTCCCATTTCTCGCGCGCCGAGCGGTAGACCTGGTCGTCGCGATCCTCGCGGATCATCGGCTTGTTGGTCGGCACGACGACGACGTCGAGGTCGTAGATCTGACCGAATTCGGTCGCTTCCGTGTCTGCCGTGCCGGTCATCCCGGCCAGCTTGTCGTACATGCGGAAGAAATTCTGGAAGGTGATCGTCGCCAGGGTCTGGTTCTCGCGCTCGATGCGCACCCCCTCCTTCGCCTCGACCGCCTGGTGCAGGCCGTCGGACCAGCGCCGGCCCGGCATCATGCGGCCGGTGAACTCGTCGACGATCACCACCTCGCCGTCCTTGACGAGGTAATCGACGTCGCGCTTGAACATGTGATGCGCCCGGAGCCCCTGATTGACGCCGTGCAGCAGATCCATGTTCTGGATGTCGTACAGGTTGTCGACCCCGGCGATCTTCTCGACCTTGGCGACCCCCTCCTCGGTGAGGGTCACGGTGTGCGCCTTCTCGTCGACCAGGAAGTCGCCGGTGGTGTACTTGGTGTCCCCCTCCTCGATCTCCTCGCCGCGCTCGAGGTGCGGGATGATGCGGTCGATGCGGTAGTACTTGTCGACCGACTCCTCCGACGGACCGGAGATGATGAGCGGCGTGCGGGCCTCGTCGATCAGGATCGAGTCGACCTCGTCGATGATGGCGTAGTGATGAGGCCGTTGGACCATCGAGTCGAGGTCGAACTTCATGTTGTCGCGCAGGTAGTCGAAGCCGAACTCGTTGTTGGTGCCGTAGGTGACGTCCGAGCCGTAGGCCTTCTTGCGGTCCGCCTCCGACATACCGTGCTGCACACAGTCGACCGAGAGCC
>JAWVZD010000158.1:0-5587 GCA_033722395.1 Thermoanaerobaculia bacterium
CGGGTCTGCGCCCAAGCATGTCCAGCAGTTTCTGCGGGAGGGACACCTGCGCTGGGACTCCCTCGGGGAATTCTGCGCCCTGGTCCCTTCCTTCGAACACATCGCCGCCACCTTTGCCAACCCGCAGGCGGAAATACACCTCACGCAAATTCAGGACCGCGTGCCGCTTTATTTGATCGGCAACGATTTTTATTTCGACCGCAAGGGGTTTTACGGCGAAGACGGCGCCGATTACCCGGACAACGCGTCGCGCTTTATCTTTTTCTGCCGGGCAACGCTCGAGTTGTGCAAGGCCATCGGTTTCAAACCGGACATCATTCACTGCCACGACTGGCAGACGGGCCTGGTGGCGGCTCTCGGCGGCCAGCCGCTCGGCCTGACGCGACTGCCTCAGCAACAGCCAGCCCACCAGCACCGTCAGCAGGACGATCGCCATGTTGAGCAGCACGGTCAGACGGAAGCGCCGCGTCACCCGCTCGACCGAGGCGAGGAGCGCGCTCCGATCGGCGCTTCTCACCAGGCGCCAATCGACCGGCGGATCCCAACCCTGTGCTCGCACGGCGACGCGCGCCACCTGCTCCGAGGGCTCGGCCAGGATCGGCTCCGCCGACGCCAGGAGGCGCACCCGCTCACGCCCTTCGGGGACGATCAGGCGTAGCAGGCCCTCGGGCCGCAGGGTCGCCTCGACCCGACTCCCCGGCGGAGCCGGCGGCGCGAGGGCGAAACGACCCATCGTGCGCCGCTCCGCCGGCCCCGGCCCGCCCTGCGGCGGCATCAGCAACGGCAGGCCGCCCCGCCGTCCGACGCGCACCACCGCGGAGCCCTCTCCGTCGAGCAGGGTCAGGCTCTCGATGCCCGGCTGCGCCTGCAGGAACAAGAGCAGGGTGCCTTCGAGGTCGAGCCGGCTCCAGCGCCGCGTCGTCGGGTCGTCGCTCGCCAGGCGGGTCAGCGACTCGGCCAGGGCCGGCGACTGGGCGAGAAACATGAGGTCGTTCCTGAGATCGGCCAGACGGGCCTCGAGGGAGCGGGCGTCGATCTCGGTCTCCATGCGCAGAGCCCGCTCCGCCTCGCGCCGAGCGTCCCGCCTTTCGGCGACGATTCCCGCGATGGCGATGGCGTTGACCACCACGAGCGCCGCCACCGCCGTCACCGTCAGTGACAACCTCGACGACGGGGTGACGAAGCGTCCCAGCAGACGCCGGATCGAGGCCAGCATGATGTGGAGAAGATGCTACGGAGCCGGCCGAGCGCCGTCAAATCGGAGCGGCTGGTCGGACCGGGGCCTTCACAGGCTCCAGCCGAGCGACAGGAACGGCTCCTCGTACTGCCGCGCCGACTCACCCCAGACCCACTGGTTGTAGCCGATCTCGAGCATCCAACGGCCGGCCCCGTCGAGCGGCGTCAGCAGCGACACCCCCAGGCGGGCCATACTGGCGTCGTTGAAGCCCGGGCCGGCGCCGAAACGATCGTCCGGCTCGCGCTCCGACTCGTTGCCCAGGCTCAGCACGGCGAGACCCGCCAGCTTGACGTACGACCCCCGCCACGGGATCCCCCAACCGATTTCACCCTCGATCGGCAGCTGATCGGCCGGGGCGCCCTGGCGCCACGTATACCCCGCCGCCGCACTCCACCAACCTCTCGCCGGATAGCGCGACCGGCTGACCAGGTAGCTCAACGTCACGTCGTGCTTGAGCAGACCCCGCCACTCGGGGCTGTGACCGAGGAAGTTGCCATCCTCGTCGTAGAGGTTCCGGCTGTACGGACCGTCGATGTCGTAGAGCACCGGCGTACGGACCTCGAGCTCGACGGCCATCGGCAGGTCGCCCTGCCGCACGGCGTACTTCAAGCTCAACCAGCTGTCGGAGGGCCCGGCGTTCTTCTCCAGCTCGCCGTCCGGCCCCTCCAGGCCGTAGAGGTAGGTCAGCAGAAAGTTGAACGACAGCCGTCGCACCACGCCCACCTCACCCTGCAGGTAGCCGTAGCGGAAGTCGTGATTCTCGAAACGACCGCTGTTTTGCACCGAGTCGCCGTCGGCATTCCACGAGGTGTCGGCCGTCTTGCGGCTGCCACCGACCTGGAGAGTGCCCTCGCCCGGCGCCGGCACCCAGGCGCCACCGGCTTCGGCAACACCGAGCGAGGCGGCTACGAGAACGATCCAGCCGGCCATGGCAAATCGAATTTCGCGACGCATACGATCTCCCTCCGTTTCGAGATGGGTATCTCCCTAGCACGGAGGATGCCTACCCGAACGGGTAGGCTCATCGCATCGTTCAAGTCGTTGACCGGGAACGACTTACGGAGTTCGAGGCCGAGCCGGGCCACCCTCCGGGGTAGCGCCGACCCCCATAGGTCTTATGGGTGGTCCATAGTCTCGGCGGGCTCCGCCACCGCGCCTAGTCCGAGCCGGCGGGTGACGCTCGGTAACGATTCCGTCGGCTGACGCGCCTTTCGGCGGGCTCGCTCAGTCGGAGGTGTCCGGTTCGAGGTCGAGCGAGACGGAGTTGATGCAGAAGCGCTGGCCGGTCGGCTCGGGTCCGTCCGGGAAGACGTGCCCGAGGTGGCCACCACAGCGGGCACACAGCACCTCGGTTCGCACCATGCCGTGACTGGCGTCGGTCTCGGTCGCCACCGCCTCGTCTCGCACCGGCGCGTAGAAACTCGGCCAGCCGCTCGACGAGCGGAACTTGGTATCGGACGAGAAGAGCTCTGCACCGCAGCCGGCGCAGCGGTAGATGCCTTCGTCGTCGCTGTCCCAGTAGCGACCCGTAAAAGCTCGCTCGGTACCTTTCTGCCGCAGCACGCGGAACTGCTCGTCGCTCAGACGCCGGCGCCACTCGGCCTCGTCGAGTTCGACACCTTCCTCGCTCCGACTCTCTTCGGTCATCTTGGCATCCCCCCACCTTCGACGGACTCTCCGATCACTCCTCGAGCGGCAGTGCAGGCCCCAGCTTACGCTCCAGACGGTCCTGGAGCCAGTGCAGGTCCCACCACTCCCGCGGATCGACCGGCAGGCCGTAGAGCAGCATCGAGAAGTGCAGATGGTCGCCGCCCGCCAGACCGGTCTCGCCGGAGGTGCCGACGATCTGGCCGCGCTCCACCGCCTCGCCCTCGGCGACCCGGATGGCGCTCAGGTGAGCGTACAGGCTGAGCAGCCCGTAGCCGTGGTCGAGCACCACCGCATTGCCGTAGATACCGAAGTAGCGCGCCAGCACGACCCGGCCGGTGTTGGCCGCCGGGATCGGCGCTTGGCGCACCGAGGCGAGATCGAACCCCAGATGGTCCTGCTGATCGACCGCCTCGCCGTCGAGCACGTAGGTCCTGCGGTCGGCGAACGCCGACATCACCTGGGCGTTCGGCATCGGCAGGAAGACCCGGCGCCAGGCGAAGGTCGGCTGCGACCGGCCGGCCAACTCGATCAGGGTCTCGGCGTTACGACGCCGCAGCTCGCCGTTGATCGCCAGGTAGTTGGCGAGCAGATCCCCCCGGTCGCGCATCTCGGGGGTCTGCGAGAGGATCTCCGCGACGACCTTCTGCATGAACGGCTCGCTCAGCCGGATGGTGGTCTGGCGCATCGGCCGGGAGAAGAACTGGTCGACGAACGGCCGGGCGAACTCGTTGCCGACGTCGTCGCGCGCCCTGAGGCGCACGCCCGAGGCGTCGGCGACGTCGTACGGTACGGCGAACAGGGCGAAGCGCTCCTGCACCTCGCCGCCGGGCAACGGATGGCCGGGGAAGAACCACTCCCCCACCTCGACACCGTCTTCGACCGAGGAGGCTCCGACGCGATAGACCACCGCCTCGGCCCCACCCTGCGCCACGTAGTGTTGCGACGACAGCACCTCGAGGAGCGGCGGCGTGAGCCGCACCGGCAGGACGAGCTCCTCGACCGTCGGGGAGCCGCGGCGCAGATAGGCGGGCGCCGGCCAGGCGGTCACGCGGAGGACGGCCTCTCCTTCGGTGAGCTCGGGTTGGAGCGATCGGCCGACGGCGGCCTCGAGGGTCTCCGCTGCGGTCTTCTCGCCCCAGAACGCCCACGGCTCGAGAGTCTCGTAGCCGTTGTCGACCAAGAGCTCGCGGAACCCACCCTGCACCAGCTCGACGGTGATCCGCGCGATTCCACGGCGCGGCTCGTCGACCGTCACGTCGACCTCGGTCCGCGGCCCGATACCGGGCCGATCGGTCGAGATCTCGACCGTCGGAGAGGGGCCGGGCCTCAGGGCGGCCACCCCCAGCCAGATCAGACCGACGACCGCGACGAGCAGCAGGACCCGGCGCCCACGCTTCCGGCGCCCGCTCTTCCTCTCTGCACCCATCTCCCTGGAACGTCTCATCTCCCGCCTCCCGTGCGGCGATTGTAGCCTGTCCGCGGGGACACCGAGGATCGATCCGCCGAAATCCGAGTGCCGCGGCGCAACCGTCGGTGTCCGGCACGCGGAAGCCGATCGATCGGGGCCTCGACTGGTATCTGAGCTCGTACCTGGACTGGCGAGCGGTGCCGACAAGTGCCACAATCGAGCTCGATCGAGCGGGCGGCCAATGGGGGTCGCTCGAGAACGGACGGACGACGATGTTCAAGAAGCCGACGCTGACGAGTCTGGCGAAGACCTGCGGTTGAGCGGCCAAGCTGAGCCCGGTCGGGCTCGCTGAGCTGCTGGGCGGACTGCCGAAGTCGGTCGACCCGAACCTGCTGGTCGGGTTCGAGACCAACGACGACGCGGCGGTCTACCGCCTGGACGACGGGACCGCGGTGGTGACCACGGCCGACATCATCACCCCCCCCGTCGACGATCCCCGTGTGTTCGGACGGATCGCCGCCGCCAACTCGCTCTCCGACCTCTATGCCATGGGGGCGCGGCCGATCGTCTGTCTCAACCTGATCTGCTTCCCGCAGAAGAAGCTCGGCCCCGAGATCCTCGCGGGCATCGTCGCCGGGGCGCTGGAGACGATCGGCGAGGCCGGTGCGGTGCTGGCCGGCGGCCATTCGACCGAGGACGAGGAGCCGAAGTTCGGCCTGGTGGCGGTCGGACTGGTCGATCCGAGCCGCGTCTGGCGTAATACCGGAGCCCAGGCGGGCGACGTCCTCCTCCTGACCAAGCCGCTCGGCAGCGGCGTGCTGTTCAACGCCAACCGCAAGGGCTGGGTCTCCGACCAAGCGATGGCCGCCTGCATCGACACGCTGACCACCCTCAATCGGGCCGCCGCCGAGGCGCTGGCCCCGTTCGATCCCCACGCCGTGACCGACGTCACCGGGTTCGGTCTGGCCGGCCACGCCGACGAGGTGGCGCGCGGCTCCGGGGTGACCCTCCGCATCTCGATCGCCGACCTGCCGGTGATGGACGAGGCGCTCGCGATGTACCGGCGCGGCATGTCGACCGGTGTGAACCGGGTCAACCGCGAGCTGATCGAATCGGTCGCCCACTTCGACCACGACCTGCCCGACTGGCACGAGGAGATCGTCGTCGACCCACAGACCAGCGGCGGCCTCTTGGTCGCCGTCGACCCCGAACGGGCCGAGGAGATCGAGGACGCCCTGCGCCGGGCCGCGGTCCGAGCGGTCCGCATCGGCGAGGTCCTGCCGCGCGAGGAC
>JAWVZD010000159.1:0-5566 GCA_033722395.1 Thermoanaerobaculia bacterium
CGCGGTCGTCTACTACGGTCGCGTGGTCACCGATCCGGCGGAGCTCGAGCCGCTCACCGCGCCGGTGCTGGGCATCTTCGGCGCCGAGGACGACGGCATCCCGGTCGAATCGGTGCAGGCTTTCCGCGCCGCCCTCGACGAGCTCGGCAAGGAGGCGACGGTGACCATCTACCAGGGCGCCGACCATGCCTTCGCCAACCCGTCCGGGACGCGCTACGACGCCGCCGCGGCCGAGGACGCCTGGCAGAAGACGCTGGACTTCTTCCATCGCCATCTCGACGGCTGACGGCGGCGCTTCCGGGATCGGCGGTCGTCAGGGCGAGTCCGCGGCGGATCGTCGGATCGATGCTCGCCCCTCCCCGTCGATCAACCTCCGAGACGGTCGAACCGGCGCCCGATCTCTTCCCACGGCGACCAGCGCCGGAAGCGCACCAGCTCCTCGAGCAGCGGATCGCGGGCGTCGGGATGGATGATCAGCACGAACGGCTCGTCGTCGAAGTGGTACGGCTGGGTCGACAGCTTCCAATAGAGGATGCCGGCCAGCGGCTCGCCGACGGCCCGGTCGGCATGGTAGAGGGCACGGACGGCGAGCGCCCGCTCCTGGAGGTCGATCGGCTCGTCCTCCCACACCACCAGCTGCTCGCCGGTGGCCGAGGGCAGAACCGAGAAGCCGGTTGCGGCCCACGGCTCGATGGTCGAGTTGCGGCGGTAGACGTACCCGAGCTCGGTGAAGAGGATCTGCTTCTCGCCCCAACCACGCCTCTCCCCCAGCGCCAGGATCGACCGCAGGATCGCCTCCCAGCGCGCCTCGAAGATCGGATAGAGCTCCTCCGCCGCGACCGCCGGCTGCCAGAGCTTGCGCAACGGGAAGTAGGCGTTGACCCCCACCAGGTCGAGCGGACCCCAGAAGCCGACCTCCTCGTACTGGTCGAAGTTGGCGGCGTAGGTCAGGCGGCCTGAGTAGATCCGGCGCACCTCCGCGACGAGCTCGAGCCACGCGGCCTCGAGCCGCGCCCGCCGTCGGTTGATCGCCGCCACCGGATCGGGGCTCTCGGCCCAGGCGACCTGTCGCGCCCAGGCGGCGTGCGCCGCCGCCCGCTCGTCGAGGTGGAGATCGAGCGACTCCGAGTTGTCGAAGCCGCGCACCTGGAGGTGCCGCCGGTCGACCTCCTCGCCGTGGCGGCGCACCCTGGCGTGCTCCCGCGCCACCTTGTCGGCGTTCATCCAGTACTCCTCGAGCGCCGGGATCTCCTCGACCGGCCGAGTGGAGGCCAGGGCGTTGAGCTCGCTGCCGATCGCCAGCACCGCCACCTCCTCGGCCTCGGCGACCGCCGCCCACTCGAGCACGAAGTCGCGATAGCGCGCGAACCATTCGTCGAGCTCTCGATCGGTGCGCGGCATGATCATGCCGTGCCAGAAGAACTTGTTGCGCCCGAAGGCGTGGTCGAGCGCGACCCTGAGCACCAGCACCGTCTCCAGCCCCTCGCGGCGCGCCGAGCGCATCTCCGACACCACCCACGGCTCCTCCTCCTCCCACCACAGGTTGGCGCTGTCCCAATCGCCCTGCTTGGCGTAGACCGTGACCGCCACGGTGTTCATGCCGACCGCCTCGAGACGATCAAACCAGTGCGCGTGGTCGGGCTCGTTGACCTGGATGCCCCCGAGCAGGAAGTCGCGCCGCGTCGGCCAGGCCAGCACCGCCGCCCCGGCGACCACGAGGACGAGGAGGAGGAGGGGGAAGGCCTTGGAGCGCATGCTGGCGGTTCTACGGCTCGAGTGCCGCAGCGGTTCTCGAGGCCGTCAAAACGGACCGTGTACCGACCGCTCGTAGACCTCCTCCGAGGTCAAGCCGTAGAGCGGCGGCGTCGACACGTCGAGGATGCCGAGGTAGAGGTAGAGCTGACCGCGGTGATGGACCTCGTGCTCGACCATGGCGCGCAGCCATTTCCACACCGTGATCGGTATGCCGGCCGGTGTCTCGCACCGCGCTTCCAGATCGGCGTCGGAGAGCTCGGCGAAGAGCTCGAGCGACTCGCGGTGCATCCGCTCGACGAACGCCATCACCTCCTCCGGCGATCGGGCGAGCTCCGGACCGTGACCAGGATAGCGGCTCGGCCGCCCGTGGACGTTCTCGGCGAACATGTAGCGCTCGATCGCCCCCAGGTGGCGTAAGAGGTCGGCGCAGGTGAACTTGCCGTCGCGGTAGGTCCAGTCGAAGCGCTGCGGCGGAATGCACTCGGCGACCCGCATCGTGCGCCGCCGGATGTTGCGGTAGTAGTCGAGGAACGAATCGATCGAGCGTATCTCCACGGCGCCGGTCCCTTCTCGGATGCCTAGCTTAGTATCCTCGGCAGCCACCTAGTCGGAGGAAGCGCCCTCGAGCGGAACGCGGCTCGCCGCCTCCACCCGGAGCGGATCGTCGCGCTCTCCCCGCCGCTGTCGCAGCAGTGCCGCGAAGGCGATCATGGCGGCGTTGTCGCCCGAGTAGGCGAGAGGTACCAGCCGCAGCGCCACGCCGCTCGCCTCGGCCCACCGCTCGAGCTCGCGGCGCAGCAACCGGTTGGCGGCCACCCCGCCCGAGACGGCGAGGAGCTCGATCGGTTGCTCCTCGTGCAGACGCCCGACGCGATCGACCAGCTGCGCCACGGTCGCGACTCGGAAGGCGGCCAGCAGATCGATCAGCGGCTGCGGCAACGGCTCGTCGAGCGGAAGAGCCAGGTCGTGCTCGCGACAGATCGCCTCGAGCGTCACCAACGTCTGAGTCTTCAATCCCGAATAGGAAAAGAAGAGCTCCTCGCCGCTTCGCGGCACGGGGAGTGGATAGCTCGTCGCGTCGCCACCTTCGGCCAGCTCGTCGACCCGCGGTCCCTGCGGATACGGGAGCCCGATCCGCTTGCCGATCTTGTCGAAGGCCTCGCCGATGGCATCGTCGCGCGTTTCGGCCAGGGTCGTCACCCGTCCCTCGTCGACCGCGAAGAGATTCGTATGACCGCCGGAGACCACCAACCCGATGAAGCGGGCGGGGATCGACTCGGCCGGCGATCCCTGCGGGTCGAGGAAGGGCGAGTAGAGGTGGCCCTCGAGATGGTGCACCGCCTGGAACGGCAGATCCAGACCGTAGGCGACGGCCCGCCCGACGGAGAGACCGACCAGCAGCGAGCCGACCAGCCCCGGTCCACTGGTGGCGGCGACGACGTCGACGTCGGACATCTCGATCCCCAAGCGCTCGAACGCCTCTCGGCGAACCGCCGGCCAGTTCCTCAGGTGCTCGCGCGAGGCGATCTCGGGAACCACGCCACCGTAGCGGCGATGGGCCTCGAGCTGGCTCGAGATCACCGAGGTCAGGACCCGGCCGTGGCCGTCGACCAGCGCACAGGCGGTGTCGTCGCACGAGCTCTCGATCCCCAGGACCAGGGGCGGCTCGATGGCGGTTCGGCGCGGCATGGCTCGCTCCGGCGAGGTGGTGCGGAGTTGCCGGATATTAGATCATCCGACCGTCGTGTCGACCCCTCGGGTGGTTTGAAAAGGGTGCGACAGTGACACTATGCTTGGCGCGGCCTTTCGGCCTTTTCTCCCGAGCCAGATGCCTCTGCCCATCGCCATCAACGGAGTCGGCCGAATCGGACGAGCCCTGTTCCGACGGCTGCTCGATCATCCGGAGCTCGACCTCGTCGCCCTGAACGACAAGACACCCGGCGAGCGGCTGGTGCCGCTGCTCGCCCGCGACACCTTCCACGGTCCACTCACCGGCTCGGTCGAGCTCGTCGACGACCATCTGCTTCTGGCCGATCGCCGCATCCGCCTCTTCCGCCAGACCGACCCGGCCGCCATCCCGTGGGGCGAGACCGGAGCACGGTTGGTCGTCGAGGCGACCGGAAGTCTGACCGCCGGGCGCGACGCCGCGGCCCACCTCGGCGACGGCGTCGACCACGTGGTGATCTCGGCCAACGCGCCCGAGGCCGACCTGACGGTCTGCTTCGGGGTCAATCACGACCTCGTCCGGGCCGACGAGCACCGTCTGCTGAGCGCCGCCTCCTGCACCACGAACTGCCTGGCGGTCGTGGCACACGTTCTCGACACCGAGCTCGGCATCGACCACGCGCTCCTCAACACGGTTCACTGCTACAACACCGATCAACCCCTGACCGACGCCGATCACGCCGATCCGCGGCGCGCACGGGCGGCGGCCGTCAACATGGTGCCGACCACGACCGGCGCCTCGAGCGCCATCGGTCGCGTGCTGCCGCGACTCGACGGCCGCCTCGACGGCTTCGCGGTGCGCGTACCGGCGGCGCAGGTGTCGATGGTCGACCTGGTGGCGGAGCTCGCCGTCGAAACCGATGCGGCGGCGATCGAGAGCCTCTTCCGGCGTGCCGCGAGCGGCCCGATGGAGCCGGTCCTGGCGGTGGCCTACGAACCGCTGGTCTCGACCGATTTCGTCGGCGACACCCACTCGGCCGTCGTCGACATCGCCCTGACCCAGATCGTGGCCGGGCGGATGGTCCGCGTAGTCGCCTGGTACGACAACGAGATGGGGTATGCTTCCCGCCTCGCCGATTTGGCCGACTGGATCGGCCGCCGAACCGGTACCATCGCCTCGCCATGAGCTCACCGACGCTACCGTCGATCGAGGATCTGGGCGCTCTCGACGGAGTCGCCCTGTTCGTCCGCGTCGACTTCAACGTGCCGTTGGAGAACGGCCGGGTGGCGGACGACGCCCGCCTGGAGGCGGCGTTACCCACACTGCGCGAGCTCGCCGAGGCCGGGGCGCGCCTGGTGCTCGGTTCGCACTGCGGTCGGCCGGGCGGGGAGCGCCGGATGGAGTACAGCCTGCAGCCCGTCGCCAGGAGGCTGGGCGAGCTCCTGGACAGGCCGGTCGGTTTCGCCGACGTCGCCGTCGGTGAGCCTGCCCAGGAGGCGGTCGCCCGCCTCGAGCCGGGCGGGATCTGCCTGCTCGAGAATCTGCGCTTCTACCCCGGTGAGACGGCCAACGACCCGCGCTTCGCGCGACAGCTCGCCGAGCCGGTGGACGGCTTCGTCTGCGATGCGTTCGGCACCGTACACCGGGCCCACGCCTCGGTCGTCGGTCTGCCCGCCGTGCTGCCGCGCCGCGCCGCCGGCCGCCTACTGATGCGCGAGGTGGACGCCCTGTCGAGGCTCCTCGGCGAGCCCGACGAGCCGTTCGTCGCCATCGTCGGCGGCGCCAAGGTGAGCGGCAAGATCGAGGCGATGCGGAATCTCCTGCCGCGGCTCGACATGCTGGCGCTCGGCGGCGGCATGGCGAACACCTTCCTCGCCGCCCTCGGTCTCGAGACGGCCGATTCGATGGTCGAAACCGACCACCTGGAGACCGCTCGGGAGATCCTCGAGGCGGCGGCACGCCAGAAGGTCGAGGTCGTCCTACCGGCCGACGTGGTCGTGACCGACGATCTCGAGGCGCCCGAGCGCGTCGAGACCGTCGCTGTCACCTCCATACCGGAGGGCACACTGGCAGTGGACATCGGCGAGGGCTCCCGCGAACGCATCGCCACCGTCGTCGGCAGCGCCGGCACCGTCTTCTGGAACG
>JAWVZD010000160.1:0-5560 GCA_033722395.1 Thermoanaerobaculia bacterium
GACCCGCTTCCGCCTCGTCGCCCCAGGCGCCCAGGCCGTGGAGCTCTGTCGGTTCTCCCAAGACCACGAGGAGAGACGCCACGAGAAGGCCCGCAGCGCGGACCGAGGCTGGGAGCTCTACCGCTCGGACGTCGCGCCGGGGCAACGGTACGGCTATCGCGTCCACGGCCCATGGCGACCCAGAGAGGGAGCCATCTTCAATCCCGCCAAGCTCGTGGTCGATCCGGCGGCACTCGCCCTGACCGGGGAGCCCGAGATCGCCGACGCCCTCGGGCCGTTCGATCCGGCCGATCCGACTCGTCCCGACGGCCGCGACAGCGCGCCGTTCGCACCGCGCTCGGTAGTGGTCGATCCCGACTTCGACTGGGGAGACGAGCGTGCTCCGGCGACTCCCTGGAGCGAGACGGTGATCTACGAGTGCCACGTCCGCGGCACGACTCGGAGGCATCCAGACGTGCCGGCGCCTCTGCGCGGCACCTACCGTGGCCTCGCCTCGCCCGCCGTGGTCGAGCATCTCCTGGCGCTCGGGGTCACCGCGGTCGAGCTCCTGCCGGTGCAGCAGATCGCCACCGAGCCGGCGGTGGCACGCCGCGGCCTCACCAACTACTTCGGCTACAGCCCGCTCGGCCTGTCCGCCCCGCACGCCGGTTACGCCAGCGCCCCCGGCGCCCAGGTCCGCGAGTTGCAGCAGACCGTGCGAGACCTTCACGCCGCTGGGCTCGAAGTGCTCCTCGACGTCGTCTTCAATCACACCGCCGAAGGCGACCCTCGCGGCCCGATGCTGTCGCTCAAAGGAATCGACAATGCCACCTTTTACCGCCTCGACCCCGACGACCCGTCTCGCTACGAGGATTTCAGCGGCTGCGGCAACACTCTCGATGCCCGCCGCGAAGAGGTGCTCGATCTCGTCGTCGCCGCCCTGGTGAGCTGGGTCGAGATCTTCCATGTCGACGGCTTCCGCTTCGACCTCGCGCCGGTGCTCGCTCGCGACGCGCTGTTCGAGCCGGCGGCGCCGTTCTTCGAGCGCTTGCGCGCCCACCCGGCTCTCCACCGGATCAAGCTCATCGCCGAGCCCTGGGACCTCGGCCCGGGCGGCTACTGCCTGGGGCGCTTCCCCACCGAGTGGCGCGAGTGGAACGACCGTTTCCGCGACGCCGTGCGCTCGTTCTGGAGCGGCGAGACGAGCTCCGGCGCCCCGTTTCGCCGCGCTCTCGCCGGCAGCCGAGGCATCTTCACACCGCCCGATCGGGGACCGCTCCACAGCATCGACTTCGTCACCTCGCACGACGGCTTCACCCTCGCCGATCTGGTCAGCTACGAGGAGAAGCACAACCACGCCAACGGCGAGGGCAACCGCGACGGCAGCGACGTCAACCTGAGCGCCAACTGGGGCGCCGAGGGTCCGACCGACGATGTCGAGATCCTGGCTCGACGGCACCGAGCGCGCCGCAATCTGATCGCTACGCTGGCACTAGCGAGCGGTGTGCCGATGCTGTCGCACGGCGACGAGCTGGGACGCTCTCAGCAGGGCAACAACAACGCCTACTGCCACGACAGCGAGCTGACGTGGATCGACTGGGAGTTGGACGAAGAGGAGCGAGAGTTCCTCGCCTTCGTGCGCGCCGCCTTCTCGGTCGGCCGCCGCTGGCGTCGCGCCGACGCGGCACCCACCTACGTCGACGCCGACGGAGAACCGCTACGCGATGCCGGTTCGTCGAGTCTGCTCTTCGCCGCCGAGCGGATCACGCCGGCCGAGCGCCTCCTGCTCTGCGTCAACGGCAGCTCGCGGAGCCGCCTGCTGCGCCTGCCGCCACCGTTTCCCGACGGACGCCTCGAGCTCGCCACCTTCGCTACCGGCGAGCGGCTCTCCAGCACCGCCACCCTGCGGCTGCCGCCTCACTCACTGGCGGTGCTGTCGGCCGAACCTGGGGAGCGGACGGACGAGCCGTAGCCCACCTCCGCGCGACGAGGCTCGGCATCGGCTGGCGCCGCCTCACCCGGCAGCGCCATCGCCGGCGACGCCGCCACCCCTGACCGATTCCGGAGCCTCCGATCGGCCGTCGACTCGTGACCCCCCGAGCGGGGGCGATCCGAGGACGATGCACTCGTACGCCTCGAGACGCAGTTCGAGCACCTCACCCGAATCCCCCGAGAGACTCCAAGCGACGCGACGGCCCGTCGCGAGGTCCTCCATCTCCCAGGGATCTTCTCTCTCCCGGGTGCCTTGCCCTCCCCGCGCCGCGCGGGTCGTGGCAGCGCCTCGTGGTCCCGCCGCCGGGCGCACCCGCTCCGCCAGGCCCCCCGGGGGCTGGCTCACCAGTCGACCCTCGACCGCCGCGTCCGAGTTGTTGAACGCCACCACCACCAGCCGCTCACCACTTCCGTTGGCGAAGGCGAGCACCGAGTCGATCGGCCTTCCGCCATGCTCGAGGGTGAGCAGCAGGAACTCCTCGACACCACTGAACAGTTCACGGCGCCGCAACAGAGGGGCTATCTCTCGGTCGTGGCGCGACACCATCTCCTCGTCCGGCCCCTCGTCGCGGTAGGCGCGGCGGTACTCCATGCCGTACTTCTCCGCCAGACCCTCCCACTGGCCGTGCGCCAGCATCGGCAACCCGGGCAGGGTCGCCAGCACCTTACAGGCACCGAAGTAGCGATCGCCGCGCCCGAACTGCTCGACAGCGGTCTCTTCGTCGGGGTTGCTCAGATAGTTGACGAAGCGACCGAGCAGCTCGACGTCGATCTCGACGGTCTCGGCGAACAGGCGCCGCAACGTCGCGGTGCGGCCATCCCGCAGCATGTGCATGAAGGCGCTGTTGTAGACCCGGTGCATGCCCAAGCGACGCACGAAATACCCCTCCATCAGCCAGAACGCCTCGGCGACGAGCAGCGTATCGGGCGCCTCGCCCTGCACCTGGTCGACCACTTGGCGCCAGAACTCGGCCGGCATCCGACGCTCCATCTCGTCGCTCGACAGGCCGTGCTCGGCGCGCGATGGAATCGCCCCGGCCGCCCCGGGCGCCGGGTACCAGAGCCGATGGATATGCTGCCGCGTCAGGGTCATGGCGGCGTCGAAGCGCAGGATCGAGAAGCGCCCTGCCGCCCGCAGGATGCTCTCGGTCACCGCCTGCCGGGTCTCCGGGTTCAGGTAGTCGAGCTGCGCGGTGTCGTTCCACGGCGTCGAGGTGCCGTCGTTCCCGTGATAGATGTAGCGCCTCTCGCCGGTACGGCGATCGAGCCGCTCGAACACCACCGCGGCGTCGCTACGATCGGCGTAGTGGTCCTCGAGGTAGATCCCGACGTCGGGATGCGGCGACAGGTCCTCGCCACTGAACCGGTAGTTCGGAAACGGCGGCTCGGCGACCGACAGGAAGCGCTCCGGGTGCTCGAGCACCCAATCCGAGTCGATCGACAGGTGGTTCGGCACGACGTCCGCCGCCAACCGGATTCCGTGATCCGCAGCCCTCGCGGCGAGGCGGTCTAGGGCTTCGTCACCTCCCAGCTCGGGGGCGATACGGTACCGCCGCACGGCATAGGCCGAGGACGCGGCGTCGGGGTTTCCCTGCGAGCGCTTGATCCGGGCCGAAGCCGGGCTCCGCTCCCACACGCCGATGAGCCACAGGCCGGTGACTCCGCGCCGCGCCAGAGACGCCAGCTCTTCGCCCGGTAGCTCGTCGAGCCGACGGATCGATCGCCCGTAGCGGCGCGACAGCTGGTCGAGCCAGACCAGGACGTTCTTGGCCACGAGGACCAGGTCGGGCATCCAGGAGGCGTCGCGAGTGTAGTTGGCCGGTCCTTCGTCGAGGCCGATCCCGGGATCCGGAGCATGGCCGGGGGCGAAGCGCGGCGTGGCGGCCTCCGCCAGCAGACCGAGAGCCGCGTCTACCCGACGCCGCGCCTCCTCCTCGACCCCCTCGTCCCAGCTCGCTAGCACGCTCTCGAGCGCCGCCGCGAAGTCCTCTCCGCCCACCTCGAGGGGAGCGGCGAGCTCGGCGAGCAGGTCGCGCTCCCCGCGCCAGGGGGCGGGCTCGCGCTCGAGCACCTCGCCCAGAGCCGTCACCGTATCCGCCAGATCCGGGTCGGCCTCGATCGACAGCCCCAGATGCCCGAGTACCTTCCGGGCGCGCGGGTGGCGCGTCAGCACCGTGAGGACCAAAAGCTCCCGGACGCATCCCGTCGCGTCGGCGGCGTCGTCCGCCGAGGGCGCGGCCGTCTTGGCCGGAGCCAGTTCGAGCTCGTCGAGGAATCGCCGCAGGACCTCCGATGCGCGCCGTTCGCCCAAACGCTCGGCGAGAGAACGGGCACCGCGCTCGAGAAGATCGCGGCGGTCCGCGAGGACCCGCTCCAGGCGTCGCTCGACCAGCTCCCCCAGGACGTCGAGTGCCACCAGGGCGGAGGCGTCGACCGCGTCGGTCTCGTCCGCTTTCGGGAGGGCCGCGCTCTGCCGTATCAGGCCCGCCAGCGCATGGGCCGCGGCGAAACTCGACAAGGTGATCTTGCCGCCCGCGCCCTCCTCGTCGAGCGAGAGGCGCCGACGTACCGACCGTGTGATCCATAGAGGCATCGGGGGAGCGCTCAGCCTACCGCAGATGCCGAGCTCGTCGCCCGATGCCCGCCGGAGTCGGCGAGCGATCGTCGTGATGCCGCCACGCCGACTCGCGGTATCCTGCGTCCATCTCCGACGCCTACGGTCGACCGACGAACCAATCCGTCGACGATCCGGCGACCGTATCGCCGGACGAAACTCCGGGCGACCCGCCCCTCGCGTCGGCCCGATGTCGAAAGAGGTCCTCGTCATGAGCTCACCATCGCATCGTCTCATCCTACGGTCGGCCTCTCTCGTCGTTCTGTTGCTCCTACCGATCGCCGCCGGGTGCGGCCCGCCGCAGGTCGAGCTCGAGGAGACCTATGCAGGCCTCGAGGGAGATGCCGTGTTCGACCACTCGGCCTTCGACCGCCTGCTCGCGACCCACGTCGATACCGCGGGGTTGGTCGACTACGCCGCGCTCGCCGAAGACAGCAGCGCGCTCGACCGGTACGTCGCCTCGCTCGCCGAGGCGCCGTTCGACGACATGGGTCGTGACGAGCGGCTGGCCCTCCTCATCAACGCCTACAACGCCTTCACCCTGCGCCTGATCCTCGATTACTACCCCGTCGACTCGATCCGCTCGATCCCCGCATCGGAGCGCTGGGAGGCGGAGCGCTGGGAGTTGCCGACCGGTACCTTCAGCCTGAACCAGATCGAGCACGAGCTCATCCGACCGAACTTCCGCGAGCCCCGTATCCATTTCGCCCTGGTTTGCGCCGCCATCGGCTGTCCGATACTCCGGCAGGAGGCCTATACCGGAGCGGCGCTCGAAGAGCAGCTCGAAGAGCAGACCCGCTTTACCCACTCGAGAGAGCGCTGGGTGCGCTACGAGCGCGGCGCGGAGGTCATCCACCTGACGCGACTCTACGACTGGTACGGCGGCGACTTCGAGCAGGTGGCCGGGTCGGTCCTGGCCTACGTGGCGCGATACCGCGACGACCTGGCGGCCGATCTCGCCGCCGGGCACGAGCC
>JAWVZD010000161.1:0-5559 GCA_033722395.1 Thermoanaerobaculia bacterium
ATGCCGACCGGCAGCGGCAAGTCGCTCTGCTTCCAGATCCCGGCGATGCTCCGAGAGGGCACCGGGGTCGTGGTGAGCCCGCTCATCGCCCTGATGGACGATCAGGTCCTGTCGCTCGAGCAGCTGGGGGTCGCGGCGGCGAGCCTGCACTCGAACCTCACCGACGACGAGACCCGCGCCGTCTGGCGACGTCTGGAGGAGGGGAGGCTCGACCTCCTCTACGTCTCCCCCGAGCGCCTCCTCGTCGACGGCTTCCTCGATCGTCTGGCCGAGCTCGGAGTGGCCCTCTTCGCCATCGACGAGGCGCACTGCGTGTCGATGTGGGGCCACGACTTCCGTCCCGAGTACCTCGAGCTCGCGATCCTGGCGGAGCGCTTTCCCGACGTGCCCCGCATCGCCCTGACCGCCACCGCCGATCCGCCGACGCGACGCGAGATTCCGACCCGCCTGGCGCTGCGCGATCCCGAGATCTTCCTGTCGAGCTTCGATCGGCCGAACATCCGCTACCGCGTCTATCCGAAATCGAGCCCGCGCCAGCAGCTCCTGCGGCTGCTCGGCGACGAGCACGCCGACGACTCGGGGATCGTCTACTGCCTGTCGCGCAAGAGCACCGAGCGTACCGCCGAGTGGCTCGGCGAGCGCGGCTTCGACGCGCTCCCCTACCACGCCGGCCTCGACGCCGGACTGCGCCGCGAGACCCAGCGCCGCTTCGTCGCCGACGAGGTGCCGATCGTCGTCGCCACGGTCGCCTTCGGGATGGGGATCGACAAGCCGGACGTCCGCTTCGTCGCCCACCTCGACCTGCCGAAGAGCTTCGAGGCCTACTACCAGGAGACCGGTCGCGCCGGCCGCGACGGCCTGCCGGCGACTGCATTCTTGCTCTACGGGCTGCAGGACATCGGTCTCCTGCGCCGTTTCATCGAGGAGTCCGAATCGCCCGACGAGCGCAAGCGGGTCGAGCATCTGAAGCTGAACGCTCTTCTCGGCTACTGCGAGACGACCCGCTGCCGGCGGCAGGTCCTGCTCGAGTACTTCGGCGAGGAGCTCGGCGAGCCGTGCGGCAACTGCGATACCTGCCTGGAGCCGATCGACACCTGGGACGGCACCGAGGCGGCGCAGAAGGTGCTCTCCGCCGTCTACCGCACCGGACAACGCTTCGGGCAGGGGCACGTCATCGACGTACTCTTGGGCGAGTCGACCGCCAAGGTCGAGCGCTTCGGGCACCACGAGCTGCCCACCTTCGGGGTCGGCACCGAGCTCGATCGCCGCGCCTGGCGCTCGGTGGTCCGCCAGCTCGTCGCCTCCGGCCACCTCCGGGTCGACATCGAGGGCTACGGCGGGCTACGCCTGGGCGACGGCGCCCGGGCCGTGCTGCGCGGCGAGGAGGAGCTCCCCTTACGCCGCGAGCCCGAGCGCAAACGAAGCCAGAAGAAGGCGAAGCGCTCGGCCGTCGCCGCGAGCCTGGAGAGCACCGCCGACCGCGACCTCTTCGACGCGCTCCGCGCCAAGCGCTTGGAGCTCGCCCGCGCGCAGGGTGTACCGCCCTACGTGGTCTTCTCCGACCGCTCGTTGGTCGAGATGGCGGTCGCCCGGCCGGCGGATCTCGCCTCGATGGAGGAGATCCACGGTGTCGGCGAGGTCAAGCTCGATCGCTACGGGCCGACCTTCCTCGAAGTGATCGCCTCGCACGCGGGATAGCCGCCGTCGACGGCCTCCCCGGGCTCCCAGGCTCCCGGGCTCTCGGGCTTCAGCGGTAGTTGGTGAAGCTCATGTCGAGGTCGAGGTCCGCCTCCTTCAACAGGGCGATCACCTCCTGCAGATCGTCGCGGCTCTTGCCGGAGACCCGCACGGTGTCGCCCTGGATGGCGGCCTGCACCTTGAGCTTGGTCTGCTTGATCCGCTTGACGATCTCCTTGGCCTTCTCGGTCGGGATGCCCTGCTGCAGCTCGACCTGCTGCCGCACCCTTCCGCCGGCGGCCGGCTCCACAGCGCCCCAGCTGAGGGCCTTGGTCGAAACACCGCGCCGCACGAGCCGCTCGATGAGAACGCCGCGCACCGCCTGGATGCTGTACTCGTCGGCCGACTCGAGGGTGAGACTGGGCTCCTTGTCGTCGAAGGCGATCGACGAGCCCGTGCTCTTCAGATCGTAGCGCTGCATCACCTCCTTGGTCGCCTGCTGCACGGCGTTGCGCACCTCCTGCAGGTCGACCTCCGAGACGATGTCGAACGAGTTCTGCTTTGCCATAGAGGCATCCTAGCGCAGTCCGATCGACCCGAGGGCCGCGATCAACCATCCAAGCCGATGCTAGACTCGTCGACAGGCTCGTTGCCACGAACGACGGAGGATCTCCCCATGAGCTCGTTTCGCATCCCCAGGCGAGAGGTCGAAGCTCGCATCCTGCTGGAGGGAGGAGAGGAGGTCGCCGGCCGACTCTTCGCCCCGCGCCACGGGCCACACGGCGAGCGCGGCACGATCGAGGACCGGCTGAGCGACGCGCGGGAACCGTTCCTGCCGCTCGTCCGGGAGGGCGACACCCTCTTCGTCAGTGCCGACTGGATCCTGTCGGTGACCCTCCCGGCCGAGGACGCCCACCTGGCCGAAGGCGATGACGCCCATACCTTCGAGCTGACCCTGCGCCTGGCCGGCGGCAGCGAGATCCGCGGCACGGTCGGCATCAGCCTTCCGCCGGAGGAGTCGAGACCGCTGGACTTCTTGAACGCCGCGCCGCGGTTCATCGCGGTGCGGTCCGAAAGCGCCGTCGTGCTGGTGAACCGAGCGTTCGTCGTCAGCGCCAGCGAAACCGACCGATCCGCCTAGATCGGCTCCCACTCGGCCCGAATGGTCGCCCCTAGCCCTCCGCCTTCGGGTGGCACTCGTCGCACTTCGTCGGCCCCTTCTCCTCGGCCTTGTGACAGTCGACGCAGAGGATGTGGTAGGGGTTCTTCTTCATGCTGAGCTCGCGCATGCTCGGTGTCTCGGGATCCTCCGGATCGAGGTGACAGGAGGAGCAGGCTTCGACCTCCTCGTCGGCCTCCGCGGTCAGACCCTCGCTCTCGTGATGGCAGGTGGCGCAAGACTCGACGTTCTCCTGGTGCAACTTGTGCGGAAACTCGACCGCCGCTCGCTTGTTGACGGCGGCGTCGATCACCACCTCCTCCGGAGCGTGATGCGGTGCTGCGACGACGATGGCCGCCACCAGCAGCACGGCTACGAGCACGATCGAGTCGAGGAGCTTGGGCATCTGTTCGACCTCCTTTTCGGGTCCGAGTCCTTTCGCTACGCCACGTAAGCCTAGCTCATCTGCCGCGAAACGCCCCCGCCCGTTGGGGTGAGATCGGGCAGTTCGGCGCCACCCATTTCGGCGTACGCGGCCTTGCCGGAATGGTGCGTCTCGTCTACTCGGCCGGCGACCACGCTACTCCGACCCCTCTCCACCGATCCGCCGGGTGAAGGCCTCGAGGAAGTCGATCGGGATCGGAAAGACGACCGTCGAGCTGTGCTCGGTGGCGATCTCGGTGAGGGTCTGGAGGTAGCGCAACTGCAACGTCATCGGATTCCGGCTCAGTGTGTCGGCGGCCTCCCTCAGGCCACGCGAGGCCTGTAGCTCACCCTCGGCATGGATGACCTTGGCGCGCTTCTCGCGCTCGGCCTCGGCCTGTCGCGCCATCGCGCGCTGCATCTCCTGCGGCAGGTCGACATGCTTGACCTCGACCGAGGAGACCTTGATCCCCCAAGGATCGGTGTGGGCGTCGATGATCGACTGCAACTGGTCGTTGAGCTTGTCGCGCTCCGACAGCAACTCGTCGAGATCGGCCTGACCGAGGATCGATCGCAGCGTCGTCTGCGCGATCTGGCTGGTGGCATAGAGGTAGTCCTCGACCTCGACCACCGCCTTCGACGGGTCGACCACCCGGAAGTAGACCACCGCGTTCACCTTGACCGAGACGTTGTCGCGCGTGATCACGTCCTGCTCGGGCACGTCGTGGACCACCGTCCGGAGCGACACTTTGACCATCCTCTCGAACGGCCAGAAGATGAACACCAGGCCCGGACCCTTCGGCTTCGGCGACAGCCGGCCGAGCCAGAAGGTCACCGCCCGCTCGTACTCGTTGAGGATGTTGATCCAGCGGGAAGCCAAAAAGACGATCAGAAAGAGAGCGATCGCTGGGGCATAGAGCGTCATGAGGTACCTCCGTTGATGGATGAGGATACGGTGCCGCTCGCCGCCTCGCCGGCGACACGGTTCGGCGGGCTGCTCGTCTCGGCCACCGGGCGCACCCGGAGCAGCATGCCGTCGACGCCGACGACCTCGATCGGAGCGCCGGCTTCGATCCTGGCGTCGGCCACCGCGTCCCAGATCTCGCCGTGCACGAACACCTTGCCGCGCGGCTCGAGAACACCCCGCGCCACACCGCGCTCGTGGATCAGTCCCTCCGAGCCGGTCCGGACCTGGGTGCGGTGTACCCGCACCACCATCGTCACCAGGAAGGCGACGACCAGAAGGGAGATCAGCGCGACAGTGAAGATGACGTCCATGCTGACGCGGATCGCCGGATCGACCGTCTCGAACAGCATCATCGAGCCCAGAACGAGCGAGGTGACCCCGGCGACCGTCAACAGACCATAGCTGGTCACCTTGACCTCGGCAATGAAGAACAGGAGTGCCAGGATGATCAGACCGATGCCGGCGTAGTTGACCGGTAGCACCGACAGGGCGAAGAAGGCCAGCAGCAGGCAGATGCCACCGATCACCCCCGGCAGGATCGCTCCCGGGTTCGACAGCTCGAAGTAGAGGCCGAGGCCACCCAGGGTCAGGAGCAGATAGGCGATGTTGGGGTGGGCGAGGGTCGAGAGGATCCTCTGGAACGGCCCCATGGTGATCGTATGGAGGGCCGCACCGGCGGTCGACAGCGTACGCCGCTCGTCGCCGTCGAGGATCACCTCGCGCCCGTCGATCGCCGTTAGGAGCTCGGGGAGCCCGGCGGCGATCAGATCGACCAGTCCGACGTCGAGCGCTTCGTCGGCAGTGAACGATCGACTCTCGACGACCGCGACCTCCGCCATCTCGGCGTTGCGCCCGTTGCGGGCCGCCAGCGAGCGGATCGTGGCGGCGGCATCCTGCTCGACCTTCTCGGCCATCACCCCCTCGATCTCCTCACCGCTGCCGGCCACCGGATGGGCGGCTCCGGTGTTCGTTCCCGGTGCCATCGCGGCGACATCCGCCGCCATGAGCAGGAAGAAGCCGGCCGACGCCGCTTGGGCGCCGCTCGGCGACACGTAGACCACCACCGGCGTCTTCGCGCCCAGCATGGCGGTGAAGATCTCGCGCGTCGAGGTCAGGAGCCCCCCGGGCGTGTCGAGCTGGATCACCAGGGCCTCCGCTCCCATGGCGTCGGCCTCGTCGAGCGAACGGCGGACGAACTCGGCCGCCACCGGATGGATGATCATCCCCAGCTCGATGGTGACCACGGTCGGCGCTTCGGCCGCCGCACCGGCATCGGTCTGAGGATCTTCGCTCGATGCCGACGCGGTCGATCCCGCTCCGAGCAGCCAGCCCG
>JAWVZD010000162.1:0-5554 GCA_033722395.1 Thermoanaerobaculia bacterium
CGCTCGCGCATGCGCTCGATGTAGGGACGCACCTCGCCGCCGATCTGGTGCATCAGGAAGTTGGCGTGGCTGGGGAGGGCTTCGAGGCCGAGCTCGCCGAGGCAGTCGAGGACCACCTTCTTGGCGCGCTGGTTGGAGAGCCGGGCGCGCTCGATGAGCCCAGTGTCTTCGAGCGAGGCGCGCGCCGCCACCAGCGCCATGATGTTGGCGTTGTCGCTCGCCATGTGGGCGGCGAGCCGGGCCGCGGTCTCTTCGTGGGCGAGCGCGTAGCCGAGCCTCAGGCCCGCCATGCCGTAGATCTTCGAGAAGGTGCGCGTGACGACGACGTTGGGCCGCTTCGCCACCCACTGCTCGGCGGAGCGGTAGCCGGGAGCGCGGACGTACTCGTGGTAGGCCTCGTCGACGACGAAGAGCGTCGACTCGGGCGCGTCGGCGATCCAGGCGTCGAGATCGGCGCTCGGGGTCAGGGTCGCGGTGGGGTTGTTCGGGTTGCAGACGTAGACCACCGCGGCGCGCGCGTTCGCCACGGCGGCGCGCATCCGTCCCAGGTCGTGGGCCCAGCGCCCGTCGAGCGGCACCTTGGCCACCCGGTAGTCGAGCGGTGTCTCGTAGCGGTGGATCGCCTCGAAGGTCGGGTCGGCGGTGACCAGGACGGCGCCGGGAGCGGCGGCCGCCTGCACCACCATCTGCAGGATCTCGGTCGAGCCGTTGCCGAGAACGACGTTCTCGGCCCCGACTCCGTGCTCGGCCGCCAGCGCCTCGACGAGCCGCGAGCGATAGGAGTCCGGATAGCGGTTCGCCTCGTCGATCGTAGCGACGATCGCCTCGCGGGCGGCCGGCGCGAGACCGAGGGGGTTCTCGTTGGCGTTGAGATGGAGCGGCCCGGCGGCGCGGGTGCGCGGCGCGGCCGCAGAGGCGGTCTGGGCCAGCGCTGCCGCGCTCCCGCCGCCCCAGGCGGCGAAGCCACCCAGCCCCGCTACGGCTCCGGTCCGTAGGAGATCTCTCCGGTTCATGAACGGCCTCCCTTCGGCTCGGCGCCGGCCGCACCTCGGCTGGCGCCTTAGGCGTCGCGACTCGTGGTCGATCGGCCGACATCCTATCCCGCCTCGTGCCGCGGTCGATCGCGGCCTGCCGGCTCCGAGCAGTACAATACGAGCAGTAGAATCCTCGCCATGCCGACCCGCTTCGCTCGCCTGCCGTGCGTCGCCCTTCTCTTCCTGCTGGCGATCGCCTGCGCCGCCGATCCACCCGTGCCGCCCGCCGCGGCACCAGAGGAGGCGCCGACCCTGGCGATCCACTGCGGCCGGTTGCTCGACGGTCTCGCCGACGAGCCTCTCGTCGACGCCACGGTGCTGGTGGCCGGCGAGCGGATCGCGGCGGTGGGCACCGACGTCGAGGTGCCCCCGGGCACGCCGGAGCTCGACCTCGCCGGCCACACCTGCCTGCCGGGCCTGATCGACATGCACACCCATCTCGCCGACAAAGACGACTCGACCGGCGACCTGACGGCGGTCTACCGGCGGACCGAGGAGGAGCTCATCGAGATCGGTCGCGAGAACGCCTGGAAGACGCTGGCGGCCGGCTTCACCACGGTGCGCGACGTCGGGACCTATCAGGCTTTCGCCGACGCGGCGCTGCGCGACGCCATCGAGCGCGGCGACTTTCCGGGGCCGCGGATGCAGGTGGCCGGCTTCTATCTGACCGTCCCCGGCGGCGGCGGCGATCTCCTGATCCCCGGAGTGCCCGAGGAGGAGATCCCGCCCCGGGTCAGGCGCGGCGTGGCGCGCGGGCCGGAGGAGTTCCGCGCCAAGGCAGAGGCGGCGGTCGAGGGCGGCGCGGACCTGCTGAAGGTCATCGCCTCCGGCGCCGTGCTCGCCTACGGCGGCATCCCCGGCGAGCCCGAGATGACACCCGCAGAGATCGCGGCGGTGGTCGAGGTGGCACGGCGGCACGGGCTCCGCGTCGCCGCCCACGCCCACGGTGCACGCTCGATCAAGGAGGCGATCCTGGCCGGAGCCGACACCATCGAGCACGCCTCGCTGGCCGACGAGGAGGCCTTGCTCTTGGCGAAGGAGCACGGCGTGGCTCTCGCCATGGACGTCTACAACGGTGACTGGATCGACAGCGAGGGGCGTCGCCAGGGCTGGCCGGAGGAGTTCCTGCGCAAGAACCTGGAGACGGTGCACGCCCAGCGCGAGGCGTTCGCCCGCGCCTACGAGCTCGACGTGCCGCTGGTCTACGCCACCGACTCGGCGGTCTATCCGCACGGCGACAACGGCAAGCAGTTCCGGATCATGGTCGAGCTGGGGATGGCACCGGCGGACGCCATCCGCTCCGCCACCTCCGTAGCAGGCAGGTACATGGGCTGGGAGGACCGGGTGGGAGCCCTGCAGCCGGGACTCTACGCCGACCTGGTGGCGGTCGAGGGGGACCCGCTCGACGACATCTCCCTGCTCGAGCGGCCCGATGTCGTGGTCAAGGGCGGAAAGACGATAGTAGACTAGATCCCAGCCTCCGAGCGTTCCACAGATCCACAGTGCATCGTGCACGACGCGTCGCGCAGCTTCGAAGCCGCTTCGGACCGCCGGACTCCCAGCGAACTGTCGACCCCTCGACGGACTCCCCTCTTCGCCACGCTCGCCCTGGTCCTCGCCCTCGGCTTCTTCGCTTTGGCCTATCTGAAACGGGAGAAACGGTTCTCGGAGGCTCGCGAGCCGGGGCTGATCCTGCTCGACATCAACATGCCCAAGAAGAACGGGCTGGAGACGTTGGAGGAGATCAAGAGCGATCCGGCCCTGCGGCACATCCCGGTGGTGATGCTCACCACCAGCGACCGGGACGAGGACATCGTACGCTCCTACTCGCTCGGCGCTTGCAGCTCCGTGCGCAAGCCGGTGAGCTTCGACGAGTTGAAGAGGGTGACGTCGGAGTTCGCCCTCTACTGGTCGATGGTCTCCGTGCTGCCGAAAGCGAGGCGCTGAGGCGACATGCGGGTTCTTCTCGTCGAGGACAGCGAGTCGGACGCTCGCCTGATCCGGGAGATGCTGGCCGAGACGGCCGACGCGGAGATCGACCTGAAGCACGTCGAGCGCCTCTCGGACGGTATCCGGAGGCTCGAGGAGGAGCTTTTCGACGCCGTCCTGCTCGACCTCTCGCTGCCGGACAGCAGCGGTCTCGAGACGTTCGATCGGGCACACCGTGTCGCGCCCGACGTGCCGATCGTCGTCGTCACCGGCCTCAGCGACGAGACGCGCGCCGGCGCTGCGGCGGCGCGCGGCGCCCAGGACTACCTGGTCAAGAACGAGCTCACCGGCCGCGCCCTGAGGCGCTCTCTGCGCTACGCCGTCGAACGCCAGCGGCTGCTCCACGAGATGGGCGAAAGGATCAAGGAGCGAGACTGCCTCTACCGGGTGAACGCCACCCTGCGGCGCTCCCGCTCCCGCACGGAAGCCTTTCGCAAACTGGTCGAGCTCCTGCCGGCGGGCTGGCAGTACCCGGAACTGACGCGCGCACGCATCCGCTGGCGCGACCGGGAGTTCGCAGCTTCCGACTTCCACCCGACGACCTACAGCCTCGAGGCCGCTCTGACGGTAGGCGGTGAGCCCGAGGGGATGCTGGAGATCATCTACCTCGATCGCCCACCGGACGCCCCCGAGGACCCGTTCCTCGCCGAGGAGCACGACCTGATCCGCGAAGTGGCGCAGGCCGTGAGCGAGTTCCTGCGCACCGAGCAACAACAGGAGGAGCAACGGCGCCTGGCGACCGCCATCGAGCAGAGCGGCGACTCGGTGACCATCACCGATCCCGAGGGCAAGATCCTCTACGTCAACCCGGCGTTCGAGCAGATGACCGGTTGGAGCGCCGAGGAAGCCACCGGGCGCACGCCCCGCATCCTCAAGAGCGGCCAGCACGACGACGCCTTCTACGACGACCTGTGGCGGACGATCGGCAGCGGGGAGCGCTGGAGCGGACGTTTCGTCAACCGGCGCCGCGACGGCACGCTCTACCGCGCCGATACGACCATCTCACCGGTTCGGGACGCCTCGGGAGAGATCGTCAGCTTCGTCGCCGTACAGCGCGACATCACCAAGGAGGCGGAGCTCGAGGAGCGGCTCCGCCAGTCGCAGAAGCTCGAAGCGGTAGGCCAGCTGGCGGGCGGGGTGGCACACGACTTCAACAACCTGCTCACCGTGATCAACGGCAACGCCGAGCTCATCCTGACCAGAGAGACGATGGACGGGAGGCATCGAGAATCGGTCGAGCAGATCCGGACCGCGGGAGAGCGGGCGGCCGACCTGACCCGTCAGCTCTTGGCCTTCAGTCGCAAGCAGGTGCTCGACGCACGGCCTCTCGATCTCGGTCGCCTGGTCGAGCGTTTCCAGAAGATGATGCGCCGGGTGATCCGCGAGGAGATCACCCTCCAGATCCACACCGGGGAGGAGTCCGTACCGGTCGAGGCGGACGCGGGTTCACTCGAGCAGGTCCTCTTGAACCTGGTGGTCAATGCCCGCGACGCGATCAGCGATGCCGGCACCATCGAGATCACCGTCGGCCGACGTGAGCTCGACGCTCGGCAGGCCGCGGCGCACGCCGCTACCGCGGGCACCTACGCCAGCCTGACGGTGCGCGACGACGGCGCCGGCATGAGCCCGGAGGTCGTCGAGCGCGCCTTCGAGCCCTTCTTCACCACCAAGGAAGAGGGTAAGGGAAGCGGCCTGGGGCTGGCGACCGTCTACGGCATCGTCCGGCAGATGCAGGGCTTCGTCGCCATCGACAGCGAGGTCGGTCGCGGCACCGAGATCGAGGTGCTCATCCCGATCGGGTCGGAGAGCGCTCTCACCGAGGAGTCCGGGGACAGGCTCGAGACGCCGCCCCCCGAAGGTCGCGAGCCCCTCCTACTGGTCGAGGACGACCCACAGGTCCTCGCCGTGGGCCGGAGCATCCTGGAGCAGGCCGGCTACACGGTCTTCACCGCCCGGAACGGTCAGGAGGCCCTGGAGCGCCTCTCCGAGAGCGACGACGGCGTCGAGCTGGTGATCACCGATGTCGTGATGCCGCGCCTGGGAGGCGTCGACCTGGCCGAACGCCTCCTGGCGTCGGACTCACCTCCCCAGCTCCTCCTGCTGACCGGCTACGCCGAGGAGTCGGTGCAGCAGCGCATCGTCGCCACCGGTCTGCCGATGCTGCGGAAGCCGTTCAGTCCCTACAGGTTGCTGCGTCGCGTGCGAGAGCTCCTCGACAGCAGCCCTAGGCGAGCTTCTTGAAGATCTTGAGAATCCCCTGGTCCCAGCCGATCCGGTGGGTGATGCCCGAGCCTTTGGGGATCTTGTCCTTGTTGGCGTGGTACCACTCGTAGGCGCGCACCAGGGTCTCGGCGTTGGAGTAGCGCGGCTGCCAACCGAGCCTCTCCTTGGCCCGGTCGATCGAGACGAACGAGTCCTTGTCTGCGGTGCCGTAGACCCACTTGTAGAGCGGTGAGAGCTTGAGCGTCTCGGCCACGGCGAGGAAGGCTTTGACCAACGGGGCCGGCGTGCCCATGACGCGGGCGCCGGAG
>JAWVZD010000163.1:0-5549 GCA_033722395.1 Thermoanaerobaculia bacterium
GCATCGACCACCCGATTGGCACGCGGGAACCCCGAGCCGAGCGATGTGTGGGGCACCCGGTCATCGATGTAGAGCACGCGAGGAGCGTTACCTGGCGTGCGGGCGCGGTGGAGGTTGGCCGGATCGGGAGGAAGCTGACCCGAGAGACGTTCGCGGTGCTTAGCGGCGAACTTCGCGTGGTTGCGCGCCTGGAGGGCGACCGCCCTCTCCGCCGAATCGAAACTGGCGAACTCGTAGTGGCGAATGCGCGCTCGCGGTTCGTAGACCGTGCGCAGACCGCGCTCGCGGAGGCGCAGACAGTAGTCGGTCTCCTCGTAGTATGCGGGCGAAAAGCGCTCGTCGAAGCCGCCGAGATCTTGGAAGATCTGCTGTGGAGTCAGCAGGAACGCCCCCGAGCAGAAATCGACATCGCGCCGGAACATGTAGGCGGGATGTCCGGGAGCGTCGCCCCGTCCGTAGCCCAGGCAGGAGCCGTCGCTCCAGACGATGCTGCCGGCCTCCTGCAGCCGACCGTCGAGTCGGAGGATCATCCCGCCTACCGCTCCCACCTCCGGCTCACGGTCGAATACCTCGAGCGCTGCGTGAACCGAGCCGCGCTCGAGCTCGGCGTCGTTGTTGAGCAGCAGGAGATACTCGCCGTTCGCGCCGCGTGCGGCCTGGTTGGCCGCTTCGACGAAGCCCCGGTTCTCCGCGTTCGAGAGTACCTTCACCCCGTCGATGCGGTCCAGCAGGGCGGGTGTCTCGTCCGACGAAGCGTTGTCGACCACGACGACTTCGTAGGGCACGTCGACCTCTGCTGCTACCGTCCTGAGGCAGCCGAGAGTCATGTCGGCCCTGTTGTAGAGGACGAGGACGACCGACACCTTGGGCTCGGAGGCTGCATCGAGGCGGAGCCTCTCCTCGCCGGCCAGAAAGGCGCCGAGCTCTTCGGCTCGGGCGCTGGTGAACTCCGCCTTACCGACCGGCTGCAGGGTGTCGCCGACGTCGTCGGCTGAAGCGGCGCTCGTCTCCAGCGCCGCCAGACCGTCCGCCGCCTCGAGCGCTCGGGCGAGATGAACTCCGGCGTGGACTCGCTTACCCCGACCGGTCAGCCGGCGCGCGAGCGAGCCGAGGCGGTCGCCCAGGCGCCAGCGGGTCGAGCGCAGCACGGCTCTCGCTGCGTTGTCGATGCCGGCCAGGCGCTGCCGCAGGAGCTCCGCCAGCCGCTGCGAGGTCTCGAGGGAAGCTCCGAGCTCGTCGATCCGGCGGCGCTCCTCCGTCAGCGTGGATTGCAGAGCCTCCCTTTCGTCGGCGAGCGATCGATAGAACGCCAGCTCCTCGCGCCGACGCTCCGCCGCTGCCCGGAGTTTTGTGATCTCGTCCGCCAGCCGCTTCGCCTCGCTCGACGCGGCTTCGAGCTCGTCTTCGACGGCCGCCAGCTCGGTCCGGAGGCCTCCGAGCTGTTCCTCGGCGGCGGCCAGTTCGCTGCGGACCGCTTCGAGTTCGGAGGCTGAGCGCTCGGCATGCTCGCGAAGCCGGTCGAACTCGGCCTCGAGCTCCCGAATCCGGTGCTCCCGCTGCTCGATCTGCTCGCGTAGCTGGTCTCGCTCGGCGCGATGCTCTCGCTCGAGGGCGTCGAGCGCCTGCTGGTGCGACGTCTCGCGTCGCCGCTGGTCGAATCGGGTCAGCTCTCTCCAGGAGTCGTCCGATATATCGAGCGGCGCCTCGGCGGAGTCGGTGACGCCGGAGGCGAACCGCTCGCGGAGTCGCTCGCGCCGTTCGCCGATCTGCACCGAGTCGACGCCACGGTGGTGCCGCATCTTCGGGTCCACGATCTTGAGGATCGCCTCCTCTGGGGGCTCGTCGGGGAGCTCGACGCCGAGCTCGAGGAGCCGGCCCCGGAGCTCTGCGACGGTCTCGACCGGCGACTCGACGAGATCCGGGTAGGCGACGGTGATGCGAGGGAGCCCCGCCGAGGCGTTCGCGGCAGCGGTCAGGTGGTACTCCCATAGAGCGACGCTGAACGGCAGCGGGAAGTCGTTGCGCTCGGCGAGCGACGCGGCGATCTCTCCCGGAGGTCGGTAGACGAAGACGACCAGCGGCGCGTCGAGGCGCTCTCTCCACGCCGGCAGAGTGAGGCAGAGGCGAGGGTCCTTCACGAACCAGGGACGGTGCGCCTCGAGGTCCTCGAGGGTCCCCTCGAAGCGTTCTTCGATCTCCCGGGGCAGGGCCGACTCGAACGTCCGTCGATCGAGAGCACTGACCTCGCTCCAGCTGCCGCCGGCTGCGGCGAGCAACTCGTCGTTCAAAGCCACTACGTCGCGACGCTCCCAGAAACCGCGCGGGTTGTCGGGTTGCGGCGCCAGCGCGGCCTCGGGCGGGCCGAAGTAGAGCCCGAGGCGCTCGAGTACGGCCCCCACCGCGGAGGTCCCGGAACGATGCATGCCGAGGACGAGAATCTGCACGACAGGAGTGGGGTGCCGCGGCGGTTCGTTACCGCAGCGCGAGCAGCCTAGCAGAGAAGGTCACGATTCCATCGAGCGCCGGTACTCCGGCAGTACGTCCGTAACGGGCCCCAGGGCACGGAGTCGGCCGTGCTCGATCCAGGCGACGCGATCACAATGATGCTCGACCTGCTCGAGACTATGGGACGCTAGCAGGATGGTTGATCCACGTCGACAGAAATTGTTGATTCGCTCGAGCGATTTCCTCTGGAAGGCGGGGTCGCCAACCGCCAAGTACTCGTCGAGAACCAGAATGTCCGGTTGTACCATCGAGGCAACGGAGAAGCCCAGCCTTGCGATCATTCCCGCGGAGTATTTTCTGAGCGGCAGATGAATGAACTCCTCGAGCTCGGCAAACCCGACCACCCAGTCGAAAAGCTGGTCCACCTCGGACCGGGAGAAGCCCAAGAGGCCGGCGTTGAGATAGATGTTCTCGCGCCCCGTCAGATCGGGGTGAAAGCCGGCATTGAGTTCGAGCAGCGGTACGACACTGCCGCGCACTATCACACGTCCGCTAGTGGGCCGCAGGATGCGAGAGATGACCCGAAGCAGGGTGCTCTTGCCCGCGCCGTTGCGGCCGACGATGCCGAAAAACTCGCCCGCTCGGACCATGAGGTCGACCCCCTGGAGGGCCCACAGATCCCGGTACTTGAGGCGACCCTGGAGGCGCTGCAGGACGTACTCCTTGAAACTGTGGATCGATTCATTTGGGACCCGGAAACAAACGCCGACGTGGCTGAGATCGATCGGGATGGTCCCGCCCGACGGGCGAATTTCAACGCACGTAGCTAAAGGCATCGCGGTATTTGGAAAAGATCCACCAGCCTGCCAGCAGAGAGCTGACTGCCATGATCACGCCGGTGAACCAAGCGGCTGGCGGCGGCATCACACCTTCGTAGACTGGCAGCCGTACGAGCTCTAGGATGTGGCTGAGCGGATTGATCTTGAGCAGGATTCGGAATTGCTCTGGGACGAGGTCGAGAGGGTAGATTATCGGTGTAGCGTACATCAAGCCGGTTAGGAGAACCTGGTAGATCAGGCCGAAATCGGGAAAGAAAGTGGCCACGGTCGAGACGATCAACCCGACCCCGAGTGTAAAGAGAAAGGTCACCATCATGGCCATCGGCAGCAAGAGAATGGCGCCACGAACGGGGTGATCGAGCAGTAGCATGATCAGCAGCAGGGGTGCGAGCGACAGCAGCCAGTTCACTAGATAGGTAATCGTGGCCGCTACAGCGAAGGTGCTCTGCGGCAGATAAACGCGCGTCGCTAGGTTCTGGGTTGCCGTGATCTCCTCCATCATCGCCACGTTCGAGCGGCGGAAGAAGTCCCACATCGTCAAACCGACCAAGACGTAGATTGGGTAGTTCGGGAGATCGAAGCGGAAGAGAGCCGAAAAGACGATGCTCAGGATCGTCATGATCATCAGCGGCTCGATCAGGGTCCAGAGAACGCCCAATATCGACCGTTTGTAGCGCAGCGTTAGATTACGGGCGCTCCACTGCCAGAGTAGGTGGCGGTAACGCAGCAGCTCGAGCCACTCCTCAATGAACGGAGCTGGACGTTGATCGGAGTCGTAGTAGCTCCGCGAGCGTGGGGTGGGGCCGGGCATGATGAGAGCGCAGCAGAGGAGATCTTAGCAAAGAGAACGGCCGTTGGCGTGTGCGGAGCCCCGTTTCGCTGTGCTAGATTCCGCCGCATGAGTGAACTGGTATCGATCATCATGGGTTCACGCTCCGACTGGAGCACGATGGAGCACTGTAGCCGGACGCTCGACGCGCTGGGTGTCGAGCACGATGTCAAGATCCTCTCGGCCCATCGCACGCCGGAGGCGCTGGCCGACTACGTCGGCACCCTCGAGGAGCGCGGTTTCGAGGTGGTCATCGCCGCCGCCGGAGGTGCCGCCGCGCTGCCGGGAGCGGTGGCCGGGCTGACCACCTTGCCGGTCCTCGGTGTACCGATCCAGGCCTGGGCTCTCGATGGCCTCGACTCGCTGCTGTCGATGGTGCAGATGCCGGGCGGGATCGCCGTCGGTACGCTGTCGATCGGCAAGGCGGGAGCCGTCAACGCCGCCGTGCTGGCCGCTTCGATCCTGGGCAACAAGTACCCCGAGCTGCGTCGCGCCGTCGCCGAGCACCGCCGTGAGCGAGCGGAGAAGGTCCTGGCCGAGGGCGATCCGCGCCGCTCGGCCGGCGGTTGACAACCGGCGACGTCGAAGCCCGCCTCTGCTCGCGCCAGCTGATGCCCAGCGGGTCGGGCGATAGAATCCGATCGATGGTTGCGAACCGGCTACCTGTCGATCGCCTCTCTCGGCCGCTCCGAGACCTTCGCGTCTCGGTGACCGATCGGTGCAACTTTCGCTGCGCCTACTGCATGCCGCGGGAGGTGTTCGGAGCGGACTACGAGTTCCTGCCGCGCTCGGAGATCCTCTCCTACGAGGAGATCGCCCGGGTCGTGCGGATCGCCCACGGCCTCGGCGTCAGCAAGGTGCGTCTGACCGGGGGGGAGCCGCTGTTGCGCGCCGACCTGCCGAAGCTGGTCGAGATGTTGGCGGCGATCGGCGAGCTCGATCTGGCGCTGACCACCAACGGTGTGCTCCTGCCGAAGATGGCGACGGACCTGGCGGCGGCCGGCCTCGAGCGGATCAACGTCAGTCTCGACTCGATCGACGACGCGGTCTTCCGGCGCATGAACGACGCCGGCGTCGGCGTCGGTGAGGTGCTGGCCGGGATCGAGGCGGCCGATCGTGCCGGCCTGTCGCCGATCAAGATCAACGCGGTGGTGGTGCGTGGCGTCAACGACGACGGAATCGTCGACCTGGTGCGCCACTTCCAGGGCAGCGGTCACATCGTCCGGCTGATCGAGTACATGGACGTGGGCACCAGCAACGACTGGAAGGTCGACCAGGTGGTGACGGCCGCGGAGATGCTCACCGTCTTGGAGAGGGAGTTCGACCTCGAGCCGCTCGCACCGGCCTATCCGGGCGAGGTGGCGAAGCGCTGGCGCCACGCCGGTGGCGGTGGCGAGATCGGCATGGTGACCTCGATCAGCCGCACCTTCTGTGGC
>JAWVZD010000164.1:0-5531 GCA_033722395.1 Thermoanaerobaculia bacterium
CGAAGAGGCTCTTCTCGCGGCCGGCGGCGAGCGGCAAGTGCTGAGCCGCAACTTCCGCTCCGTTCCGGCGGTGCTCGACGAGGTCGAGCGCGTCATCGAGCCGGTGATGCGCTATCGCCACGGCGTGCAGCCGGCGTTCCACGGCCTCGAGAGCACGCGACCCGATCCACCGGCCGACGGCGCCTTCCGCCCGATCGAATACTGGGTGAGCTGGAAAGCGGGAGACGACGGAAGGCTCGCCCCCACCAACTACACCGAGGCCCAGGAGATCGAGGCCGAGGCGGTGGCGGCGGACATTCGGCGTCTCCACGAGAGCCACGCCGTCCCCTGGAGTCGGTTCGCCATTCTCTTCCGCAAGAGCGGTTCGCAGCCGCCCTTCCTCGACGCGCTGCGCCGACTCGACGTACCGTTCGCCGTCACTCGGGACCGCAACTACTATCAGCGCCGCGAGATCATCGAGGCCGCCGCCTGGGTGCGATCGATCGTCAACCCGAACGACCATCTGGCTTTGGTGACCGTCCTGCGATCCAGCGTCGTCGGGGTGCCGGACGCCGCCTTGATCCCACTCTGGCGCCACTCCCTGCCACGGCTGATCACCGAGCTCGGCGGGCCGCGCGACGGGGGTCTCGCGCCGATTCGCCGCGCCATCGAGGCCGCCGGCAGCGAGGTCCCGGCTTCGATTCCGGGCATCGACCGCCTCGACGGCTGGAAGGAGAGCCTGCTGGCGGCGATCGCCGCGCTACGCCGCCTGCGCCACGCCTACCGCGACGAGCCGGCCGATCGCTTCGTGCTGCGCCTGCGCTCCGAGCTGCTCGTCGAGGCGAGCGAAGCGGCCCGCTTCCAGGGGAAGTTCCGCCTCGCCAACCTGGGCCGCTTCTTCCGCCGCCTGGAGAACGCGCTGGAGAGCGACGAGGCCGACGTTCACGCCGTCCTGCGAGTGCTGCGACTCGGCGTGATGGAGGGCCGGGAGGCGGAGGAGGCGACGCCCCGCGAGGCCGCCGAGGAGGCGGTGCAGGTGATGACGATCCACACCGCCAAAGGACTCGAGTTCGATCACGTCTATCTCGTTCAGCTCCACACCGGCACCCGCATGGGCGGCGACGAGCTCCTGGAGGTCGGCGAGATCGCACCCGGCGAGTGGGCCTACCACCTCTTCGGCGCACCCACACCCGGATTCGGCGCCGTCGAAGACCGCCGTAGCGCGACCGAGGCGGCGGAGGCGGTCCGCACCCTCTACGTCGCCATGACGCGCGCCGCGGAGCGCCTGGTGATGGTCGGCAGCTGGCCCGCGGCGCGCCGCGCCAAGGAGCCCGAGAGCGCCCGCAACTACGTCGACCTGGTGCAGAACCGCCGCGATCATCCAGAGTCGCTCGCCGAGCTCGCCAACGATCCGGCCGTCGCCCTCAGCGGACACGCCGAGCTCGACGGCGTGCGCTGGCGCTTCCCGGGCGGAGAGCACACCTTCGGCGGCGGCCGGCGGACGAACGAGCCGGCCGATTGGCTTCCCGATCGAGCCGGCTTCGAGCGCCTGCTCGACGACCACCACCGCCGCCGCGCCGCCGCCATCGAGCGCCAGGAGCGCCCCTGGACACGAGCCGTCACCCGAGGCGTCTCGGAGGCTCTCGAAGTACACGCCGACGACCTCAGGAGCTCGGAGCAGGATCGACCCGCCGCCGGGCTCGAGGAGCGCGACCTGGCGCGCCGCATCGGCACCGAGATCCACCGCTGCCTCGAGCACTGGGATCTGGCCGCCGATCTCGACGAGGAGACCCCTAGGCAACGCGAAGCGCTGCTCGGGCGCCTCGCCGAGCTTTCCGATCGGCACCGCAGCGAAGCACTCGAGCGGTTCGACCGCCTGGCGAACGGCCGGCTGCTGCGGAGACTTCACCGACTAGCGCCCCACGTCGTCGGACGGGAGGTGCCGCTCCTCCTGCGTCCCGACGCGGACGACGAGGCCGCCGGCACGATCTCAGGCGCCATCGATCTCCTCTACCGCGACCCGACGACCGGCGCTCTCGTAGTGGCCGACTTCAAGACCGATCGGGTCGACGACCCCGCAGAGCTCGACGCTCTGGCCGAGATCTACGCCCGACAGGAGGAGCTCTACGGCCGCGCCGTGCGACAGGCTTTCGACCTCGCGGATCCACCGCGCACCGAACTCTGGTTCCTGTGGCCCGACCGCCTCTGGGCCGGATTTCGCGCAACCGAGCAAAGCGGGCCCGATTCCAGCGCGGCCGACCCGAGAGAGGACCTCTGATGCACCTCGACGAGCTCCCCACCCCTGCCCTACTGCTCGACCGGCCCAAACTGGAGCGCAATCTCACCCGCATGGCCGATCGGGCGCGTCGCCTCGGGGTGCGACTGCGGCCCCACGTCAAGACGCACAAGTCGATTCCGATCGGCAGTCGCCAGCTCGAGCTCGGCGCCTGCGGCATCACCGTCTCGACGCTCCAAGAGGCCGCCACCTTCGCCGACGCCGGCTTCGACGACGTCACCTGGGCGTTCCCCGTCATCCTCTCGCGCCTCGACGAGCTGGCCAGAATGGCCGACCGGATCCGCCTCGACGTGCTGGTCGACTCGCTCGTCGCCGTCGAAGCGCTGGAGAGCCTCGAACGCCCCGTGTCGGTCTTCCTCAAGGTCGACTGCGGATACCATCGCGCCGGCGTCGACCCGGCCTCCCCGCTGGCCCGGAAACTGGCCCACCGTATCGAGGGCAGCGGTCGCCTGCGCTTCGCGGGGCTCCTGACCCACGCCGGGCAGGCCTACCACCGCCGCGGCCGGGAGGCCCTTCTCGAGGTGGCTCGGCAGGAACGCGACCGGCTGGTCGAGCTAGCCGAGGCCTTGCGTGCCGACGGCATTGCGGTGCCGACGGTTTCGATCGGCTCCACACCCACCATGTCGATCGTCGATCACCTGGGCGGGGTCGACGAGATCCGTCCCGGGAACTACGCCTTCTACGACCTGTCGCAGGTCGTTTTCGGAGCGTGCGAGGTGAGCGACTGCGCCTTGACCGTGCTGGCCAGCGTGGTCTCGGCGCAGCCCGGGAGCCGACGCGGGGTCATCGACGCCGGCGCGCTGGCCCTGTCGAAAGACGCCGGACCGACCGATCTGGGCCACGACGTCATGGGTGCCCTCTTCGCCGACTACGACGCCGGCCGACTCGATAGAGCACGCCGCCTCGTCGGCCTTTCCCAGGAGCACGGCCTGGTCGAGGGAGATTTCACCGTCGGTGAGCGCGTTCGCGTGCTGCCGAACCACTCCTGCCTGACGGCCGCTCAGTTCGACACCTACGTCGTCGTCGAGGGTGACACGGTGGTCGATCGCTGGCCGATCGCCCGCCAGCGCTGACACTGCGCGGCAGGAGCCTCGAACGGCCCCTTCAGTCGAGGTAGCCGAGGGCGCGCAACTGCTCGATCTCGTCCGGCGTCAGGGAGGGCGGCGGCAGCACGTCGGAGAGCGCCAAGCCGGCCTGAACCACCTTCCGCCAGTCGCGCAACTGCGGCGACATCGGTGACCTCTCGGGCACCAGGCTCTCAGTCTCGCCGGGATCTCGTTCGAGATCGTAGACCCAGCGGTCTCCGCTCCGCACGCGCACGATCTCCTTCCGATCGCCCTCCACCCGCGCGACCTCCAGCAACCCGCGCTGCCGCACCTTCTCCGCCTCGCCGCCGCGAACCGCCCCTTTGTGCGCCTGGAAAAAGCTCGGGCCCGCCGGCGGTGGTTCTGCGACCCCGCGCAGCAGGGCGCTCCAGTCGTACCCGTGAAACGACTCCTGCGAAGGCAGCCCGAGCAAACCGAGGACCGTCGTCGCGACGTCGGTGATCAACGCCGGCGCCCTCACCGTCGCCGGCGCGATCTCGCCCGGCCAGCTGAACGACAGCGGGATCCTCAGCCCCGGAGCATGACAGTTTCGGCCGTGCCCCCAGTAGCCGTGCTCGCCGAGGCTCTCACCGTGATCGGCGGTGAAGATCGTCAGCCGCGGCTCACCGTCGAGCTCCTCGTCGATCGCCTCGAGGAGGCGCCCGATCCGATCGTCGACGAAGGCGACCTCCGAGTCGTAGCGATCCCTCTTGCCGGGCACCCCGACGATGCCGAGTCGATCGGCGAACTCTTCGTGGTAGTGGTAGGGCCCGTGCGGCTCGACGTAGTGGACCCACAAGGCCACCCGCTCCGTCGGATTCTGCTCGCGGTGGCGCTCGAGCCAACCGAGCGCCGCCTGGTTCAGATCGTCGGCGTTCGCCTCGCCGGCCCAGAACAACCACCGCTTGCGCTTCAGCACCGCCTCGTAGACCTCGAAGTGCTCTCCCAATCCGGAGAGCTTGTCGGTGAGCGTCCAGTTACCGACGAAGGCGGCGGTGCGATAGCCGCGTCGCGCCAGGATCTTGACGAACGACGGTAGGCCGTCCCGCATGGCGACTCCGTTGCGGGTCGAGCCGTGCTCGTGAGGATAGAGCGATGTGACCAGCGAGCCGAGGCCGGGCGAGGTCAGTGGCTCGACCGTCCGAGCCTCGGCGAAGCGCACCCCTTCGGCCATCAGCCGATCGATGTTGGGCGAGGTCGGGCGCTCGTAGCCGTAGCCGCCCAGACGATCGGAGCGCAGCGTGTCGACCGACACGATGACGACGTGCGGCAGGCTCTCCGCACCGAGCGGCGTGACGGCGGCGAGGATCAGCACGAGCCCCGTGAGGGTCGCTATCAGCGGAAGGTCGGCCCACGGCTCGGAACATCGGCAGCGCATGCGACGCGCAATCTACCAGAACCCCTCGACTGACCCCCGACTCCTTCGCCTGCTGTAAGGTTCCCCACCGTGGGATCCTCGGCGCGACATGCGGAACCGGGCCGCGGCAGGCCCCGTCGCCGCCGGCGACGACGGCGTCTGCGCCGGGCCCTCGAAGCGCTCCTCGCGGGTGCGGCCCTCTACCTCGCCGTGCGGCTGATCTCGGAGACCGGCTGGGCCGCTCTCACCGCTCAGATCCGCAGCGCCGATCCTGCATGGGTGGCGATCACCTGCGCGCTCCTCACCGGCCGTTGGGCGGTCTGGGCGAGCCGCTGGCGTCTCGCCCTCGAGCGGCGCCTACCGGGCTCGTCCTGGTGGCACGCGGCCGCCACCATCCTGGCTGGAGCCGCCGTCAATCACCTCACCCCCACCTTCCGCGTCTTCGGTGGGCTCCTCCGGGCACGCTATCTCGGCGGGCCCGACCGGCACCGCTTCACCGCCGCCTACGGCAGCGTGCTCTTCGACCAGATCGTTACCCAGACGGTGATCGGCCTGCTCACCACGGTGGCCTTCGTGCTGGTGGCCTGGCGCCTCGGTCGACTCGACCAGATGCTGGCCGGACTGGTCGCTGTCGTTGCCTTTGCCCTGCTCGTTCCGGTGCTGCTGTCGCGCCTGCGGCGCCGCCGACTGATCGGTGGTGAAGGGTCGTCTCGTCTCGACGATCTATCGGACCGCCTCGGCGCTCTGTGGCGACGTATCCAGGAGGTGCTCCGCTCGCTCGAGGTGCTGCTGCGCGACCTTCGATTGCTGACCA
>JAWVZD010000165.1:0-5530 GCA_033722395.1 Thermoanaerobaculia bacterium
GAAGGAGGGCACGAGGCCAAGGAGGAGCATCTGGCCGCGAGCTTCAGCGGCGTCATCGTGCAGATCATGCTGCTCGACATCGTCTTCTCGCTCGACTCGGTGATCACCGCCATCGGACTGGCGGACCAGGTGGCGATCATGGTGATCGCCATCGTCGTCGCCGTCGGGGTGATGATGGTGTCTGCAGGGCCGATCTCGGCCTTCATCGAGCGCCATCCGACGTTGAAGATCCTGGCGCTGTCGTTCCTCCTCCTGATCGGGCTGACGCTGATGCTCGAGGGCGTCGATCTCCACGTGCCGAAGGGCTACATCTACTTCGCCATGACCTTCTCCGTCTTCGTCGAGATGCTCAACCTACGGCTGCGCAAGCGGATCGCACCGGTGAAGCTGCACCGCCGCCTCGAAGCGGAGGGATCGAACGGGGGCGGGGGAGGCAGCGACTGAGCCCGCTCCGGTTCCGCTGCGGCACCGGCAGGCCTCCGGCTTTCGGCTGGCGGCGTTGCTAGAATCCGTCCACAACCATGATCGGGCGCCGGCTCAACCACTACACGGTCCTCTCCAAGCTCGGCGAGGGCGGTATGGCCGAGGTCTATCGCGCGCGGGACAACCGGCTCGACCGCGACGTAGCCCTCAAGGTGCTTCCCGACGAGATGGCGCGCGACGCAGCTCGGATCGAGCGCTTCGAGCGCGAGGCCAAGGTGGTAGCGGCACTGAATCACCCCAACATCGTCACCATCTACTCGGTCGAAGAGGCAGACGGCGTTCACTTCTTCACCATGGAGCTGGTCGACGGCAAGTCTCTCGCCGAGATCATCCCGGTCGACGGGCTCGAGCTCGGAGCCTTCTATCGCATCGCCCTGCCCCTCCTCGACGCGGTGGCGGCGGCCCATCGCCGTGGCATCACCCATCGCGACATCAAGCCGGCCAACGTGATGGTGAACTCCGAGGGCGTGGTCAAACTGCTCGATCTCGGGCTCGCCAAGCTCGATCCGGCCCTGGCGGCCGCCGACCCACGAACCGCTGCCGAGACCTGGACGCGCAAGGGACGGACTATCGGCACCGTGCCCTATATGGCACCCGAGCAGCTCAGCGGTGGCACCATCGACCACCGGGTCGACATCTTCGCTCTCGGTGTGGTGCTCTACGAGATGCTGACCTGCAGGCGTCCCTTCGTCGGCTCGACCTCCTCCGAGGTCATCTCGGCCATCCTCGAGCAGGCACCCAAGCCCTTGAGCGAGGTCAGGGTCGACCTTCCCGACGCGGTCGGGCGTGTCGTCGAGCACTGCCTCGAGAAGGAACCGACACGACGCTACCAGAGTGCACGCGAGCTACGCGAGGCACTGACCCGGCTGGCCGAGCGCGGCCGGCCCGGCTTCGAGCACTCGAGCGGCCGGGAGACCATCCGGGCCGGCCGCCCCAGGCTCCTGGCCGGTCGATCGCGCCGATGGTGGCTCGCCGGGGCGATCGCTCTGGGGATCGCACTGACGGTGGCCACCGTACTCGTGGTCTGGCCCGCCTCCGACGCCAGTCCGGCAGAGACCCCTGCCGGTACGCCCGTCCTCTCCCTCGCCGTCTCGCCCTTGACCTTCGACAATCGTGGCGCCGCCCCGGCCTTCGCGCACCAGCTGGAGCGAGAGATCGTAGGGCGCCTGGGGCAGATCGACGGCCTCGAGCTGGTGGCGTCGAGCGGTACCGGGGCCACCATACCGCCGGAGGCGGACTATCTTCTTTGGGGCGCCGTCAACTGGCTCGACGCCGACGACGAGGTGCCGCACGTGCGGGCGAGCTTCGGACTCCTGCGGACGATCGACGGGCGCGACATCTGGACGGAATCGTTCGACCGCTCGACCGCCTCGATCGACCGCGCCCGCCGCGAGATCGCCCTGCTGGTCGAGTCCCGAGTCGGCCGGTTGCTCGGCTTCTCGGTGCCGGAGGTCGCCGAGCGGATCCCGGCGGCGAGATCGGCGGGCGACGTGACCGCTGCCGTCGGACCTCCTCCTCGCACGCGGAGATCGGGTCCGCCGGCCCGGGAGGAGCAACGGGTCGACCTCCCCGCCACCGAGAGAGCTCTCGAGACGGGAGCCGGATGAGCTTGGCCGGCGGGACGACACGCCGGGGCCTCCGAGGGAAGCTGGGGCTCGCGCTCGTACTCGTCGTCGCGCTCGGCGCCTCGGCTTGCGGGTCGTCGCACGAGACGGCCGATCTCGTGCTGGGGAACGGCCGCCTGTGGACCGGGGTCGCGGAAGCACCATGGGCCGAGGCGATCGCCATTCGGGGCGATCGGATCCTCGCCGTCGGAGGGGTCGAGGCGGTGGAGCTTCACCGCGGCCGGGGGACCGACACCGTCGATCTCGGCGGCGCCTTCGTCTGCCCCGGCTTCATCGACAACCACACCCATTTCGAGCGTGCCGGGTCTCTACTGCTGGGGGTCAACCTGCTGTCGGTCTCCACGGCGGAAGGCCTCCGCCGCGAACTCGCGAGGGCGCGCGACCGCCTCCCGGAGGGGGCCTGGATCGTCGGCGGAGACTGGGGAGCCTACGAGGCGTGGGCCCTCGGGTCGAGCGGCACCGGGGCGGCTTCGGGCGGTGAGTCGGGCGCTTTCGACCCCGACCGAGCGCTGATCGACCCGATCACGCCGACCAACCCGGTGCTCCTGTCGCGCTGGGACGGCGAGCGCTTCCTCGCCAACCGACTCGCCCTCGACCGTGCCGGCGCCGCCTGCGACTGGGGCGGTGTCGAGTGCGTCGACGAAGAGATGACCGGTCGGCTCGACCCCGTCGCCGCCGCACGGGTACGTGCGATCGTCCCCGCGAAATCGTTCGAGCAGCGGCTGGCCGAAGGACGCGTCGCGCTCGATCGCCTGGCCAGCCACGGCGTCACCGGCATCCACGACATCACCGGGGCAAACCAACTACGCGTCTTTCGATCTCTGGCCGCCAACGAAGAACTGACTACGCGGGTCTACGCCCGGCCGACGCTCGACCACTGGGAGGATCTCGCCGCTGTCGGTATCGAGCACGGTTTCGGCGATCGGTGGCTCCGGATCGGAGGGCTCAAGGGCTTCGTCGACGGCATCATGGGCAACTCCTCGGCACGCTTCTACGAGCCCTACCTGACGACCGGAACCCGGGGCTCCTGGCGCCGCATGATGGAGCCCGAGGGCAATATGCGCCACCTCGTCGCGAGCGCCGTCGAGAGCGGCCACTGGCCGCAGGTGCACGCCATCGGCGACGAGGCGATCGACGTGCTGCTCGACATCTACGAGCAGGTCCTCGCCTCGACCGAGCGCACGCCCCGGCTGCGGGTCATCCACACCCAGGTTCTGCGCGGCCCCGAGGTGGCGGAGCGGATGGCGCGGCTCGGGGTGATCGCCGAGATGCAGCCCTACCACGCCATCGACGACATGCGCTGGATGGAGGAGCGGATCGGCGAGCGGGCCCGCTGGGCCTACGCCTTCCGCACCCTCCGTGACGCCGGGGTACGCCTGTCGTTCGGCAGCGACTGGCCGGGAACGAACGCCTCCTGGTACCCCTCCGATCCGCTACTCGGCATCTATGCCGCCGTCACCCGCCAGACGCTCGACGGTGCGCCGGAGGGCGGTTGGTATCCGCAGGAGAGGATCGACGTCCAGACGGCGCTCGAAGCCTATACCGTGGTCAACGCCTGGGCCGCCGGAGAGGAGGCCTGGAGGGGCACGCTCGAGCCCGGCAACCTGGCCGACCTGGTGGTCCTCAGCGGCGATCCGTTCGCCGTCGACCCGAGCGAGATCAAGGAGCTCAGGGTCGAGCGCACGCTGGTCGGGGGGCGTTGGGTCTACGAGGCCCCCGCAGCCGACTCGTAGGCGCCGGCGCGGTCAGCCGCCCTTTTCGAGGTAGTCGACCGCCAGCGCCGCCAGGGCGCGCACGCCGACCACCAGCGCCTCGTCGTTGACCCGGAAGAGCGGCGAATGATTCGGCGCCGCCTCGCTGACCTCCACCCCCTCCTCGTTGACACCGAGCACGAAGTAGAGACCCGGGATCTGGCGCTGGAAATAGGAGAAGTCCTCCGCCCCCATGACCCGCGGCATGACCCCGCTCCGCTCCTCCCCCCCGGCCCATTCGAGCGTCGGCACCATCCGGCGGGTGAGAGCGGGATCGTTGTAGGTCACCGGTGCGTGGCCGCCGAGCGAGACCTCGGCGGTGGCCCCGAAACTGGCGGCGACGTTCTCGGCGGTGCGACGGATCCGGCGCAGGAAGTCGTCGCGCATCTCGGTATCGAAGGTCCGCACCGTGCCCGACATCTCGACATCGTCCGGGATGATGTTGCCCCTCACCCCACCGTGGATCGAGCCGATCGACACCACCGCGGGCGCCCTGGTGACGTCGAGCTGACGACTCGGGATCGCCTGCAGCGCCACCATCACGTGGGCGGCGGCGATCACCGGATCGATCCCCATCCAGGGGGCGGAGCCGTGCGTCTGGCGGCCTCGCACGGTGATGAAGAGCTCGTCGGCCGCCGCCAAGGCGCCGCCCTCGCGATAGCCGACCCATCCCGGAGGCCCCGGCCAGACGTGCAGACCGAAGATCGCCTCCGGCGCCGGATCCTCCAGCACACCCTCCTCGACCATCAGCTTGGCTCCACCGGTCTCGCCCGGCGGCGGCCCCTCCTCCGCCGGCTGAAAAACGAACTTGACCGTCCCCGGCAGCTCGTCGCGCATGCCGGCTAGGAGCTCCGCCACGCCCATCAGGATCGCCACGTGAGCGTCGTGCCCGCAAGCGTGCATCACCCCGACCTCCTCGCCGTTGTAGGTCGTGGTGACGGTCGAAGCGTACGGCAGGCCGGTGCGCTCGACCACCGGCAGCGCGTCCATGTCGGCCCGCAGCGCGACCGTCGGGCCGGGCTGGCCGCCGACCAGGACACCGACCACCCCGGTGTGGGCCACGCCGGTATCGACCCGATCGAGGCCGAGAGCCCGCAGGTGCTCGGCGACCAGCGCCGCGGTGCGGTGCTCGCGGTTCGAAAGCTCGGGATGGCGATGGATGTCGTGCCGCCACTCGACCACCTTCGGCATCACCTCCTCGGCGCGCTCGGCGATCTCGCCGCGCAGCGCCTCCCCGGCAGCGAGATCGCCGCCGAGAACGATCGTCAACACCATCGTCACGATGCTCGTCGCTCTCCTCATCGTCGCTCCTCGTGGGCCGAGAGGCCCCGGTCGTTCCCCTCCGAGCCCGCGCCGAACCAAGGCGTGGACCGGCCGGGCAGCCTCGATCGATCGATCGACGTTAGCAGACCTCCGACTCCGCTGCGGCCGGAGCCGGCCCTCGAACGGCATCGCGACGTAGAATCGGCGGAGGGCTCTCCGAGCCTCTCCACCATGCCGAGCTCCATACCCGTCATCGTCCATCTCTCCGGCGAGCAGCGCGGTGCGACCCGCGCCCTCCAGCGCGGCGACAACCGCATCGGCTCCTCGCCGTCGGCCGAGATCCGCCTGACCGGCGAGCCCTCCGAGCGGGTCGGCGCCGAGCACGCCGTCCTGGTCGTCACCACCGAC
>JAWVZD010000166.1:0-5517 GCA_033722395.1 Thermoanaerobaculia bacterium
ACGGCCAGGGTGAGGGCCGCCAAGCAGATCGCCTCGTCGACCTTGGTACAGATGTCGTAGACGCGGAACTCCAAGGTGGGGAAGCGGGGATGGGGCCGGATGTCCCACCAGATCTTCGTCGGCTCGTCGATCGAGCCGGTCTTCAGCAGCGTCTGGACGAAGCGCTCGTAGTCGACCCACGATTCGAACTCCGGCGGCGGTCCGGTCCGGGGCAGGTTCTCGAAGACGATCGAGCGGTACGACTTCATCCCCGTGTCCCGTCCGTGCCAGAAGGGTGAGCTGGTCGACAGGGCGAGCAGGTGCGGCAGGAAGTAGCGCGCCTGATCCATGACGTCGATCATCAGCTCCTTGTCCTCGATGCCGATGTGGACGTGCATACCGAAGATCAACATGCGGCGGGCGACGTCGGCCATCGCCTCGTGGTGCTTGTGATAGCGCTCGGCCTCCGTGACCCGCTGCTCCGTCCACTTCGAGAACGGATGGGTGCTGGCCGCCGCCACCCGGAGACCGTGCTCGGCCGCCAGCTCGGAGACCGAGCTGCGCAACCGTACCAGCTCCTGGCGGGCCTCGGCGATGGAGCGGCAGATGTGGCTGCCCACCTCGACCTGCGACTGCAGCATCTCGGGCTTGATCTGGTCCTCGAGGACGATCTGTCCCTTGTCGAGGAACTCCTGAATGTACGACTGGAGCTCGCGGGTCTCCGGGTCGATGATCTGATACTCCTCCTCGATTCCGATGGTGAAGGTGGGCAGTGACATCGGATCTCCCGGTCGGCTTTCGGTCGAAATCGGGGCTCGTCGCGGGCGGTGCGGGGAGTCTACCATCGGGCTCTCGACGGTGGCCGCGTTGCTTGACCTGGTGGGGGCGATTCACTACCCTTTCCGACAGAGTCCTCAACGGTCGTTTTCGAGCTTCCGAGCCGGCATCGAAGAGCGTTGAAAGGGCCGTCAGGAGGTTTGATGGGAGACGTAACGCGCACCGATTGGATCTGGATGGACGGCGAGTTCGTCGCCTGGGAGGACGCCCGCATCCACATCCTCACCCACACCATGCACTACGGCTACGGCGCCTTCGAAGGCACCCGTGCCTACAAGCGCAGTGACGGAGGGACGTCGGTCTTCCGCCTCGACGACCACCTCGGCCGGCTGGCCAACTCGTCGCACATTCTGCAGCTCCCTTTGCCGTTTTCGCGCGAGGAGATCCGCGCCGCCACCCTGGAGCTGCTGAAGCGCAACAAGTTGGAGAGTTGTTACATCCGCCATCTGGTCTACATCGGTCAGGGAGCGATGGGCCTGAACCCGGGCGACAATCCGGTCCGCCTCGCCATCAGCACCTGGCCGTGGGGCGCCTATCTGGGTGAGGAGGGTCTCGCCAAGGGCGTGCGCTGCAAGATCTCGAGCTTCACGCGGCCGTTCCCCAACTCGCTGATGACCAAGGCCAAGGTGGTCGGCAACTACGTCAACTCGATCCTCGCGAAGCGCGAGGCGATCTCGCTGGGCTACGACGAGGCCCTGCTGCTCGATCTCGACGGTAACGTCGCCGAAGGCAGTGGGGAGAACCTCTTCATGGTGCGGAACGGCAAGATCTATACACCACCGCTCAACAACGTCCTGGAGGGGGTCACGCGGCGCTCGATCATGGAGCTGGCCGAATGGAAGGGCCATACCCTCGAGGAGCGCGGCTTCACGCGCGACGAGGTCTACACCGCCGACGAGCTCTTCATGACCGGCACGGCCGCCGAGGTCACTCCGATCCGCGAGGTCGACGACCGGCAGATCGGCAACGGCAAGCCCGGCCCGATCACGCGAGACCTGCAAGATACCTTCTTCGCCATCATCGCCGGCGACGTGCCCGAGTGGAGCCACTGGCTGGTCGACGTACCGATGGCGGCTCGGGCTTCCGATCAGGACTCGAAAGCGACCTCGGCCGCCGCTAGCTGAGCGTCGATGGACGACCCGGCTTCGCCTTCCGACCGGTTCGTTTCCCCCCGACTGTCCCACCCGGGCGGCCACACCGCCCGGTGCGCTTCCAAGCCCGAGGTGAAACAAATCCGCTCGCCCGGTCGTCTTAGAGGTCAGAGGCACGAACCCGAGCACCTTCCAAGGAGGCGACACGAAATGCGACATCCCGAGCGAAACATCGTAGGACGAATCGTCGGCCCCGTCCTGGTGGCGGCCCTCACTCTGTTCATCGGCCTGGCGCCGGCGGCGAGGGCCGATGCCGATCTCTGGTTGCACGTCCGAGTCGACGGCCGGCAGGGCGAGACGGTGAGCGTCAACCTGCCGTTGTCTCTCGTCGAGGCCGCCTTGCCGTTGATCCCCGAGGAGCACCTCCACGACGGTCAGATCGTTCTCGATCATCATCACTGGGGAGCCGGTGGACATCGACTGAGCGTCGCCGACCTGCGCGATATCTGGCGTGAGCTCAAGGCCAGTCCCGACATGACCTTCGTCACCGTCGAGGATCACGAAGAGACCGTGCGCGTGGCGAAGAGCGGTGCATATCTGGTGGTCGACATCGACGATCGCGGTCGCGAGGCGTCCCAGATCCGGATGCCGGTGGCGGTGGTCGACGCGCTGCTCTCCGGTGACGGCGAGTCGCTCGATATCCGGGCCGCCATCGCGGCCCTCGCCGCGCACGGCGAAGGCGAGCTGGTGACGGTCAGCGAGGACGACGAGACGGTGCGGGTCTGGGTCGATCGGATCCCCGAAGCGCGATGAGCGACTTCCTCAGACTCACCACCGTTCTGGTCGGCATCCTGGCGGTGCTGGTGCTCGGTGCGGGAATCCTGGTCGCGGGCACCGTGGCCTCTGCCGGTGTGGTCACCGTGCGCGTTCAGGAGACCGGCCCCGACGGCCTGAACCTCTATCTGCCGGTGCCGGCCAATCTGGTCGAGGCGTCGATCGCCGTCGCTCCGGTCGTGGCGCGACTGGGCGGATCCGACGACGTCGATCGAGAGCTGGCGCGAGTACGGGCCGAGATCGAGCCGTGGCTGCCGGCCCTCGAGGGTCTGCTCGACGAGATCCGCCGTATGCCCGACGCCACCCTGGTGGAGGTCACCGCACCGAACGAGTCGGTCGTCGTGAAGAAGCGGCGCGGTGCGATCGAGGTACGGGTCGAGGAGCGTGGATCGCGGGTCGAAGTGGTGGTGCCGCTCCGGATCGTCGACGGGCTCAAGAGCCTGCTCGAAAGAGTCTGATCGCCTCGCGACTGACTGCCGGGCGGTGGCGGTCGAACCCGTCGCCGCCCGATGTGCGCTCTAGAGCTCGCCGCGAGAGGCCCAGCGCAGCACTACCGCGCCGGCTCCGACGGCGAGCGCGATCTCCATCGCTCCGCTGAGCAGGAAAGCGGCGTCGTAGCCTTTCCATTCGTAGACCAGGCCGCCGACCAGCGGTCCGACGGCGAAGCCGAGCGAGCCGGCAAAGTTGAAGGCGCCCATCGCCGTGCCCCGGGTCGTCGGGCTGCTGAGCTGGGCGGTCAGGGTGATGGCCGGCGGAAACATGACGGCGGCGAGAACTCCGAGGGCCACCATGATCGGCCACAACATCATCAGGCCGGCATAACCGACGACACACAGCACGATGCCGTAGGCGAGCGAGCCCAGGACCAGCGGTCGGTACGGTCCGACGGCGTCGGTCAGCCGTCCGGAGACGTACTGCAGCAGGGCGAACGGCAACAGAAAGAGCGCCAGATAGCGGCCCCGGACCGCAGGGTCGGTGGCACCGAGGGAATCGATGTAGAGCGGGAAGACGACGACGAAGAAGCCGACGGTGAAGCGGTCGACGAAGTGGAACAGCATGGGGATCACCAGCCGCGGCCGGCGCCGCAGCGCGGTCGTGATGGCGCCGAGGCGGGTCGGCGCCGGGCGCACATGGCGGGACGGCAGGAGCAGGCTGCCGAAGGCGAGCAGGAGGAACAGGACCGCGGCGACCTCGAGGGGGGCGCGCGGCCCGAGCGCCCGCGTCACGTAACCGCCGATCGGTGCCCCCAGCGACACTCCCAAGATGAGCGAGCCTCCCATCAGTCCCATCATGCGGCCGCGTCCCGGCTCGCCGGCGCGGTCGAGCACCGATGCCATCAGGATCGACCATCCCATCACGGAAAAGGCTCCCTGGACGAAGCGCAACGAGAGCAGCAGCTCGACGTCGTCGAGCACCGCGAACGAGGCGTAGAAGAGGCCGCTGCCGAGAAACCCGACGACGATGAACGGCTTGCGGAGGCCGAGGCGATCGCTAGCCAGGCCCCACAGTGGGGCGAATACGATGTAGGCGAAGGTCTCGACGGAAAAGAAGAGCGTCGCGTGGCGCACCGTGCCGCCGAGGTCGTCGAGGATGAACTCCTTCAAGCCGGCGACCACCAGCGTCAGGTTGAACATCGCTACCAGCAGGAAGAGGCAGGGCCACAGGACCGGCGCTTTGGCGCCCGGCGGCCAGGCGGGCGCATCATGACGGGTCGCCCGTGCTGGCATCGTGGCGCTCGGCGGGGCTCTGCGCGATCGGCGGGTGGAACCGGAAGGCGTTAGCCGGGACTTCAGAACTGGAGGACCAGCGCCGTCCAGTGGAAGCCGGCCCCGAACGAGGTCAGCAGGACCACGTCTCCGGGCTGGATACGCCCCGCCGCGCGTGCCTGGTCGAGGGCGAGCGGCACCGAGGCCGAGCCGGTATTGCCGTACTCGTCGACGTTGACGAACATCTGCTCCTCGTCGAGACCGAGCCGGCCGGCGACCGCGTTCAGGATGCGCAGATTCGCCTGGTGCGGCACCACCAGGGCGACGTCGTCGAGCTCGAGCCCGGCCATCTCCAAGACTTCGAGAGAGACCTCGCTCATGTGCCGCACGGCCTCGCGGAAGACCTCCCGCCCCTTCATGACGATGGCGTGGTGCAGTCCCTTCTCGGCCGCGTCGCGATCGAACGGTACACGGGTGCCGCCGGCCTCGAGCGTCAGGATGTCGGCCTGGCTTCCGTCGGTGCCGGAGGCGGCGGCGAGGATGCGCACCGCGTCGTCGCCCCGGCCGACCACCGCGGCGCCGGCGGCGTCGCCGAAGAGGACGCAGGTGTTGCGGTCCTCCCAGTTCATCAGGCGAGTGAGGAGCTCGACTCCGACCACCAGGATGCGGCGATCCGGGCGGCTGCGTGCCCGTGCCACGTCGAGCGCCAGCAGGAAGCCGGCGCAGCCGCTGCCGGCCAGGTCGTAGGCCGGCACCGGGCCGAGGCCGAGGCGGTGCTGGAGGTAGGCTGCGGAGTCGGGAACGAACACCTCCGGGGTGTCGGTGGCGACGATCAACTCGTCGATCGCGTCGACCTCGAGCCCGGCATCCTCCAGGGCTCGTTTCGCTGCCATCTCGGCCAGGTCGACCGTGCTCTGGGAGCGGTCGGCGATGCGCCGGGTCTTGATACCGGTGCGTTCGGTGATCCACTCGTCGGTGGTGTCGACCAAGCGGCTCCAGTCGTCGTTCGTCATGACGCGCTCCGGCACGTAGGAGCCGAGACCGAGTAGGCCGATGTCGTCGTGGGGGTC
>JAWVZD010000167.1:0-5502 GCA_033722395.1 Thermoanaerobaculia bacterium
ACACCGAAGACGATCGAGGGCACGCCGGCCAGGTTGTTGACCGCGATCCGCACCATGCGGACGATCAGACCTTCCTTGGCGTACTCCCGCAGATAGAGCGCCGCCAGCACCCCGAACGGCACCACCGCGAACGACATCAGGAAGACCATCATCACGGTGCCGAAGATGGCCGGGAAGATGCCGCCCTCGGTGTTCGACTCGCGTGGATCGTCGGCGACGAACTCCCAGATCCGGCTCAGATAGAGGCCGGTCGTCCCGATCGCGCCCATCCGGTTCGGCCTCAGGTAGCGCACGATCGAGCCGACCGCGATCCGCTTCTCCTCGCCGCTCGCCGCCGCCATCACCAGCTCCTCGTGCTCGAGCTCGTCGCGCATGGCGAAGAGGCGCTCCGAGAGCCGGGCGAACTCCTCCTCGAGCTCAGCGCGCTGGGCGGCGATCTCCGCCATCCGCGCCTCGCGCTCCGCCGGCGGCGGATCGTCGAGCTCGAGGCGACGCTCCGCGAGCCGCAGCCGCTCGAGCTCGTAGTTGACGTCGCCGATCTCACCCTTCTCGAGATCCTCGATCCGCTCGCGCAGATCCTCCTTCGCCTCCTGTAGCGGAACGAGCGCCTCCCAGACCTCCTGCGGGCCGGAGGCGAGCACCTCGTCGCCGCGCACGAGCTCCTTCATGTAGCCGTAGAAGTTGCCCCACTCGAGCCGCTCCAGAACGACCGCCTGTTCGGGATACGAGCGCTCGACGATGTCGACCTCGTCGACCCAGACGAAGTCGATCCCCGTCAGGTCCCGATTGCCGACGCGCAGCCGGTATCGCTCCAGGAGGGGCGCGTCGAGATCGGTCGGGTCCTCGCGGTAGGTCTCGACCTCGTGCACCTCGCCCAGCAGGACCCTGCCGTCCTCGAGCCGCACCTCCAAAAGGTCCTTCTGCCAGAAATAGGCCAGACCGTTGATGCCGAGGAGCACCAGCAGGCCGACGATCAGCAGGATGTTCAAGGCGAGCGCGCCGCCGCAGATCCAGGTCATGCTGCGGCCGAAGAGATCTCGCTGTCTCTGCGTGCGCGCCATCGTCACATCTCCTGGTACTTCTTGCGCAGTCGGATGCGGACGAGCTCCGCCACCGTGTTGACGAGAAACGTCAGGACGAACAGGAGCAGCGCGGCGAGGAAGAGCACCCGGTAGAGGGTGCCGAACTGCGGCGCCTCGGGGATCTCGACGGCGATGTTGGCCGACAGCGTGCGGAAGCCGTTGAACGGGTTCCAGTCCATGATCGGCGTGTTGCCGGTCGCCATCAGCACGATCATGGTCTCGCCGACGGCGCGACCGAAGCCGACCATGATGGCCGAGAAGATGCCCGGGCTGGCGCTCGGCAGCACCACCCGTGTGACCGTCTCCCAACGGTTCGCCCCCAGCGCCAGCGACCCGGCGATCAGGTTCTTGGGGACGTTCGAGAAAGCGTCTTCCGAGATGGCGAAGATGATCGGGATCACCGCGAAGCCCATGGCGAGCCCGATCACCACGGCGTTGCGCTGATCGTAGGGGAGCGTGAAGGTCTCCATCAGCCAAGTCTGGAAGCTGCCGCCGAAGACGGCGATCTCGACCGGCCTCGACAGCAGGATGCAGAGCCAGCAGCCGAGCGCCAGGACGATGCAGAACAAGAGCAGCTCGGCGCCGACGGGCAGTCGCTCGCGCCAGGTCCGCGGCAGCGAAGTCCAGGACATCCCGGCGACGATCATCAGCACCGGAAGCGCCAACAGGATGAGGATCAGGGCCGGAAAGTAGGCCTCGAGCCGCGGTGCGAGCCACAGGCCGGCGAGGAAGCCGAGCACCACGCTGGGCAGCGCCGCCATGACCTCGACCACCGGCTTGATGTAGCGCAGCAGGCGCGGGTGCATGAACTGCGAGGCGTACATCGCTCCGAACACACCGAGCGGGATGGCGAGCATCAACGAGTAGACGGTTCCCTTGAGGGTGCCGATCAGGAGCGGCACCAGGCTCATCTTCGACTCGAACTCGTCGGTGGCGCCGGTCGACTGCCAGACGTAGGCCGGCTCCGAGGCGCCCTCGTACCAGACCTTGCCGAAGAGCGTCTTCCAGGAGATCTCGGGGTGCGGATTGTCGAGATGGAGCGCCGCCAGCTCGCCACCCCCGACCATGAACACACCGTCCGCCTTCTGGCTGTAATAGAGCGCCCGCGGCATCGGCAGCGGCGCCGGGCCGCGCCACATGGTGCGCTCCGAGGTCGAGTTGTAGAGCGCCATCTCGCTGCCGCTGTCCAGGACGACGAAGCTCTTGTCTCGCGGCGAGGAGCGGACGAGCGAGATCGCCCCGTCGTGGGGCGCGAACTCGCGGATCCGCACCAGCGTCCACTCGCCATCCTCGTCGCGGATCTGCGACCACACGCCGAGCGAGCCGTCGGCCTGGCCGACGATGACCGACTTGTTGCCCAGCAGGCCCTCGAGCGCGGTGACCTCGGCCGGGCTGCCGGCGACGACGATCGGCTCGCTGAGCTCACCGCCCCGCAACGCCCACCAGAGGATCTCCCCCGAGACGGTGCCGGCGTAGAGGTTTCGCTGGCTGGTGTCGATCTCCAAGAGAGTGAGCTCCTGGCTCACCGCGAGCGTCTCGCGCGCCAGCTTCTCGGTGGTCTCGCCACTGAACATGTTGGTCTCCACCTCGCGCGACACGAACAGCAGCTCGCCGTCCTCGAACTGGACGGCGACACTGGCGCCACCGTCTTCGGTGAGCCGTCCGGTGAAGGTCCTGATCGGTCGCGGCTGCGGTGAGATCGGGATCCAGACCGGTTCGCCGAGGCGCGGCTCGACGATCCGGGTGTCGTCTTCGAAGCGCACCGGGAATCGCAGCGGCGCCAGGACCACCCAGCCGCTGTCGCTCGCCGCCGCCAGGACGGTGGTCGACGACGGTTGATCGAAGTGCGTCAGCGCCACCGGGCCGACCTGCTCGCCGCTGTCGTCGGGCGGCGCCCCCAGCGCGCGCTCCTCGACCACCTCCCCCTTGCCGATGTCGACGATGCGAACGACCCCGTCCGAGCCCAAGGTGGCGACGTGCGAGCGGTGCTCGTTGCCGACCACCACCTCGGCCGGGAACTGACCCATCGGCACCGCTGCGGTGACCTCGATCTCGGCCGGCCGCGTGAGCGGCCAGACCTCGGCGAGGATGAAGAGCAGGATCCCCAGGATGCTGGCGATGATGCCGAGGCCACCGATCGTCACCACCCAGCGCGCCACGCGGTCGGCGAGACGGCGGCGACGTCCCGTAGCGGAGGCGTCGACCGAATCCCCCGGCAACCCCCTCGGGCCGCCGCCGGGCTTGGTCAACGGTTCGGCCACGGACATCGCTCGGTTCGGTCGGAAGAAGGTGGGCGACTACCGGCCGGAGAGCGGCCCCGGCCGGTAGTCGTGGGGGGAATCTTACAGGCTGGAAAGCTCTTCTCGGACGATGCTGTGGGGGATCGGCAGGTAGCCGTCCTTGACGACGACCTCTTGGCCTTCCTGCGACAGCACGAACTCGAGGAACTCGCGCACCAGGGGATCGGCGTCGCGATTGGGGGCCTTGTTGATGTAGAGGTAGAGGAAGCGCGCCAGCGGGTAGTCTCCGGCGTAGACGTCGGCCGGGTCGGTGCTGTAGTAGGCGCTACCGTCCTCCGACAGCGAGATCGCTTTGACACCCGAGGTCTTGTAGCCGATGCCGCTGTATCCCATGCCGTAGAGGTCCTCGGTCACACCCTGCACGACCGAGGCCGAGCCCGGCTGCTCCTTCACCGTGTCCTTGAAGTCGCCCTTGCAGAGGGCGTTCGACTTGAAGTAGCCGTAGGTTCCGGAGGCGGAGTTCCGACCGTAGAGGCTGATCGGCTTGCCGCTCCAGGACGACACCCCGGCCTGGCCCCACGTGTCGATCGACGACGAGGCACCGCAGTTGCGGCTCTTGGAAAAGGCGGCGTCGACCTCGGCGATGGTCATCTTTTCGATCGGGTTGTCCTTGTTGACGTAGACCGCCAGCGCGTCGACCGCGACGCGGACCGGCGTCGGCTTGTAGCCGAAGGTCTTCTCGAACTCGTCGAGCTCGCTCGACTTCATGGCGCGGCTCATCGGGCCGATCTGGGCGGTACCCGAGATCAGCGCCGGCGGCGCGGTGGAGGAGCCCTTGCCCTCGATCTGAATGCGGACACTGGGATACTTCTGCTGGAAACCCTCCGCCCACAGCGTCATCAGATTGTTGAGCGTGTCGCTACCGACGGAGTTCAGATTGCCGGAGATGCCACTGGTGGTCTCGTACGCGGGAATCGCCGAGTCGACCTTGACGGCCTGAGCCCAGACGAAGCTCGCTACCAGCAGAACGGCCAACGTAGAGACCAGAATCCTTCCAAGCTTCATTCGCTTTTCTCCTTCTTCGGGTTTTTCTGGGGTCGACCTTCAGGGCGCCGTGCCCGGCGGGTCGCGCTCCCGACAAGACTTCCAGGAAGATCGTCGCAGGATCTTTTGGCGTTAGCCCGTACGGGCGGTGACAGCGGTGTTACAACCGGGTGGGACCGACTCTGCAAACGACCTCGACCGGCTAGGAAGCCGTTTCCGAGGCCTTCTTCTGTTCGCCGCCGTGGCGGATGTCGCGTCCCTCGACGTAGTAGATGACGTCCTCGGAGACGTTGGTGGCGTGGTCGGCGATGCGCTCGAGGTTGCGCGCGATGAGCAGCAGATGGAGCGAGCGGTTGACGTTCTTCGGGTTCTCGATCATGAAGGTCACGAGCTCGCGGAAGAGCTGGCGGTAGAGATCGTCGATCCGATCGTCTCGCGCGATCACCTTGCGCGCCAGCTCGTTGTCACGCTCGACGAAGGCGTCGAGGCTGTCGTGCACCATGTCGCGCGTCCAATCGGCCATGCGGGGCAGATCGATGTACGGCTTGAGCGGCGGCTCCTGGTTGACGACTCGCACCGCCTGCACGATGTTGACCGCGGAGTCGCCCATGCGCTCCAGATCGTTGGTCATCTTCATCACCGCCACCAGGAACCTCAGGTCCGTGGCCATCGGCTGGTGGCGCGCCAGGATCTCCAGGCACCGCTCGTCGATCCGCTTCTCCAGCCGGTCGATCTCCGGATCCATCTCGATCACGCGGTCGACGAGCCCGTCGTCCCGCTTGACCAGAGCGCCGTTGGCGAAGTCGATCATCTCCTCGACCATGCCGCCCATGCGCAGCATGTCGTCGCGGATCACGGTCAGCTCCTGGTCGCGATGTCGTTCCATGGCCAAGCTCGGCGATAGCTCGGGGAATCTTATCGGAGGGCGAGCCCGACGGACAGCGTCTCGCCCTCCCTCCGACTCCCAGATGCGACTCTATTCTCCACCCTTTCGACGACGCCTCTGCGGCGATGGCGTGACAGTGTCGAAACACGACACCTGACCGACGAGCATTTCTATTCTCCTAGAGGGTTTGAACTCGCGATGGTCTCGAGGCGGAGCCGGTCCTGCTCGGAACGAGCCCGCTCAGACCTCG
>JAWVZD010000168.1:0-5437 GCA_033722395.1 Thermoanaerobaculia bacterium
CGTCGACTTCCGACGCCGCCGGGTCGATCGGGATCCCGAGGCGCTCGGACAGGCGCTCGAGCATGTCGCGGGTCAGCGTATCGAGGTCGTAGTCGGGCCGCCATCCCCACTCCTGGCGGGCACAGGAGTCGTCGAGCGAGTCCGGCCACGAGTCGGCGATCGCCTGCCGGGTCGGATCGACGTCGTAGTCGAGCCGGAAGCCGGGCAGATGGCGGCGGATGGCAGCGCCCAGCTCCTCGGGGGTGAAGTTCATCGCGGTGACGTTGTAGGCGTTGCGGTTCTCGAGTCCCTCGGCGTCGGCGGTCATCAGATCGATGGTCGCTTTGATGGCGTCGGGCATGTACATCATGTCGAGGCGCGTCTCGGCGGACAGGAACGATGTGTACTGTTCGTGTCGCAGGGCGGAGTAGAAGATCTCGACCGCGTAGTCGGTGGTACCGCCCCCAGGAGGTGCCGAGTGCGAGATCAAGCCGGGAAAACGCAGCCCACGGGTGTCGAGGTCGAATCGCTCGTGGTAGTAGTCGCACAGCAGCTCACCGGCGAGCTTGGTGATGCCGTACATCGTGCTCGGCCTCTGGATCGTCACCTGGGGGGTGCGCACGGTCGGCGTCGAGCCGCCGAACGCTCCGATCGAGCTGGGGAAGAAGACCGCACAACCGTTTCCGCGCGCCGTCTCGAGGACGTTGTAGAGCCCCTCCATGTTGATTCGCCAGGCGACCTGTGGCTTCTCTTCGGCGACGGCCGAGAGCAGGGCGGCGAGATGGAAGACGGTGTCGATGCGGTGCCTCTCGACGATCCGTTCCAGGCGCCGTTCGTGGGTGCAGTCGAGCTGCTCGAAGGGGCCGCTGCCGAGCGAGGTGCCGCGGCTGGGAACGCGGATGTCCGAGGCCACCACGAGCTCGGTTTCCGGGCGGGCTTCGAGAGCGCCCACCAGCTCGGTGCCGATCTGCCCCAGCGCCCCGGTGACCAGGACGCGTTTCATCTCTCTTCTCCGTCGGGTGCGCGCTCGGCGACGAGTCCGATGGTGGAGAGGACGCGGATCGGCCGCGTCATGCGGAGAGCTGTTCGGTGCACAAGAAACTCCCGAGACCGGAGGGATTGTACTCGAAGGGTCGACCGCCTCCGGTCGGGCTCGGCCTACATGTGCACCGAGTTGGGATAGGTGGCGGCGAAGCGAGGGTTGACTGCGGCGATTCTCTCGAGGGTGCGCTCGGATGCCTCCGTTCGGCCCAGCTTCTCCTGCGCGAAGGCCAGATTGAGCTGATTGTAGAGCTTCAGGATCCCCTGCCCCTCCCCCCAGTAGAGGAGCCGGTCGTCCGCCTCTCGGAACGCCTCGACAGCTGCCTCGTACTCTCCCTGGGTGAGCATCCGCGTGCCCCGCATGTGCAAGAGGAGCGCGCGCGGGAAGTCGAGGCGGACGTGGTGGGCCTCCTCGGCGGCGTCGATACGCCTCTCGAGCTCGCGCTCCGCCTGCTCGGCGATCTCGAGTCGTCCGGTGGTGGCGGCCGTGCGATGGAGCAGGAAGTTGTGCTCGCCCATCACGCGGCGGCACTCGGCGCGCTCCTCCTGCCAGACCCGCTCGGCCTGGCCGCGCAGGAAGTCCTCCCAGATGAGAAGGGCGCAGCGCAGCGTCTCCACCATGCGCTCGCTGCAGTGCGCCCCGGCGCGCTGCAGGATCGTCTCGCCCAGCTCGAGGTCGCCCTGCATGACGACCAGATCCAGCATGTGCTGATAGGTGCTGCAGAAGTCGGGATGGATCTCGAGCGCCCGCTCGAACGATCGACGAGCCTCCTCGTAACGCCCCAGGAGCACCAGCAGCTCACCCATCGAGTCGTGCGGGTTGGCCTGATCCGGAGCGATGTACTGGTAGGTCTTGAAGTGCTCCTCGGCCTCCTCGAATCGACCCTGGGCGAGAGCGATGTACCCGAGGCGGTTCTGCGCCGTGACCCAATTGGGCGCGATGTCGAGTAGCTCGCGATAGAGGCGCGCCGCCTCCTCCCAATCCTGCTCCTCCCAGAACAGGTCGGCCAGATGGCTCAGACCGAACGGATCCCGGGGGTGCGATTCGACGTACGAGCGACCGATCTCGAGGGCCCGCTCGAGGTCTCTGTCCCACATCGCGGAGTGGAACTCGACCAAGAAGCGCTCGCGCGCGGTCAGTCGGTCGAGCGGCGCACCACCGAGCTCGTCGCGCAGCTCCTGCCGTCGTTCCCAGTCCTGCTCGTAGAAGCTCAGGTAGAGCTTGGCGGCGGCGAACTCGGGATCGAGCTCGACGGCGCGTTCGAAGAGCTCCTTCGCCTCGGGATGGTAGTACTTCATGCGCGCGGCGAGGCCCTCCTCGAAGCTGGTACGTGCCTCGTCGGAGGCGGTGGTCCAGGCCGGCTCGGTCGACACGCCGACCATCATCATGGCGCCGGCGGCGAGGAGCAGGAGGGAGAGTGCAACCAGTAGTTTTCTCATCGGGAGTCCTCCGGGTGACGACGGATCGCCACCAGGGTGATGTCGTCGTACGGCTCGGTGCCACGGGTGAATCGCTCCACGTCGGTCATGACGGCCTCGACCAGGGCGTTCGGCTCGGCGGGGGCCTCGGAGACGACCGCGGCGAGACGCTCGAGCCCGTAGAGCTGGCCACTCGGCGACTGGGCCTCGACGACGCCGTCCGAGTAGCCGAGCAGGAGGTCGCCCGACTCCATGCGGAGGCGCGACGTCTGATAGCTGTACGGAACCAGTGCGCCGAGGGGCAGACGGTTTTCCGGTAGCGTCAGCTCGTCGAGCAGGCCATCGTGCGTGCGCAGCAGAGGCTGGGGCTGACCGGCGAGGAGATACTCGACGCCGTAGCCGTCCTCGGTCGCCGCCAGGTAGGCGAGCGCGACGAAGCTCTTTCGGCCCCGAGTCAGGCTGTGGAGGCGCTGATTCGCCAGCCCGAGGAGATGGGCGGGGTCGTCGTGGGTCAGGGCGAGCGAGTGCAGGACCTCGTGGGCTGCCATCATCAAGAGGGCGCCGGAGACCGACTTACCGGCGACATCGCCGTAGACCACCGCCTGGCTACCGTTGGTTCGGGTCGGCAGGCCGGTGAAGAAATCGCCGCCGATGTGTCGCGCCGGCCGACAGAGCGCTGCCACCTCCCAACCCGGTCCCAGGGAGAGGGCGGGAGGCAGCAGCTGCTGCTGGACGGCGGCGGCGATCTCGAGCTCCCGCTCGAGCTCTGCCTGCTGGGTCCGCTCCTCCAGCAGCAGTGAGGTCTCGAGCGCGATGGCCGCCTGATGGAGCAGGCTGTCGAGCAGGTCGAGCTCCGCCTTGTCGAGCCGGATCTGACCGATCTTGCCGGAGAGCATCACGGTTCCGATGCGGCGACGCGGTGTCGCCAGATCACCGACGACGCGCACACCGACCCTGTCGAGGCGGGTCAAGAGCTCCCCTACGGCCTCGGATTCGCGGGCCAGCGGCGCCAGGAAGACCAATCGCGTCAGGCCTCTTTGCAGCGTCAGCTCGCGATGCAGTACCGGTAGGGAGGGTAGCTCGTCGGGCAGCGAGGCCGGTCCGGCGACACGCTTCAGTCGATCGTCCCGCACCAGATAGAGAGCGGCGAAGTGCAGACCGACGAGTTGAGGCAGATTGTCGACCAGATCGGTCACCACCTCTTGCAGGTCGACTCGGTCGCTGAACGCCTCGCTCATCCGCTGGATGGCGGCCTGGAGCTGGGTGCGCTCGGCGTAGTAGAAGCGATCGACGAGCACCTGGATCCGCTTGCGCAGCGGCTCGAAGAGGAGCACGATGGCGAGCGCGAACAGCAGCGGGAAGAACGGCGAGTCGGCGATCGGGATGCCGCGCGTGAAGAGGTTGAACAGCGCGATGACCAGCGCGTAGAGCGCCGTCACGACGGCCGTCGTCACGGTGTAGAGAAGGCTCTTGCGGAGCTCGATCTTGAGTAGCTGGAAGCGAATGATCGCGTAGGCGAAGGTCACCAGGACCAGCGTCAGCGGCAGCAGGCCGAAGATCAGAAAGGAGGTCTGGTGCAGCGTCTCCGGGAAGAGCACGATGGTCACCAGAAAGGGCAGCAGACCGAACAGTACGCCGATGAATACCAGAGCGGCTGCGCGGCGCTCGCGGTAGCGCGTGAAGCGTCGGGCGTTGGCGGCCAGCGCGGTCAGGCCGAGGAGCATGTAGATCGCCATCAGCCACCAGTTGGCCACCGGGGCGCCGCTGATGAGGGGCAGCGGGCTGTCGCTGCGGCGGGCGAGGGTGAGCGTGGCCAGCAGCGTGAGCGGCGGCACGAGGTAGATCGTCGTCAGGGCCGTCAGCCAGAGTCGACGCCGGCGACGGTAGGCGAGGCCGCCGGGCTCCGGGCGCAGGCGGACCGTCTTCGGAAAGACGAGAAAGAAGTGCAGAAAGCTGGCCGGGAGGAACAGCAGCGCCACCATCCCGGTGGTGAGCACGAACGAATCGATCCAGGAGTAGGAGGCCGGCCGCAGCCGACAGACCAGGAACAGCATCATCAGGACACTGAGGACGAAGAAGAGCTGCGCCGCTCTCACCTGCGGCTGGCGCCGCAGGACGAACAGGCCGACGAAGAAGAAGACCACTCCCAGGAGGCAGCTGAAGAAATAGCTCAGCGAGCCGATGCGCCGCGGCTCGAGCTCCACCGCGACCTCGCGCAGCCCGGCCGAGCCACGGACCAGATACGGTACAGACTCGCCGATGTCGTGACGGTTGAGGATCTCCGCGGCGTGTGTGGGCGAGCGCAGCACGTTGCGGTCGACCCCGACGATCTGCTCGCCGGGGCGGATGCCCGCCCGGTCGGCGCCGGATCCGGGTAGCACCGAGTCGACGATGAGTCGTCCAGGCTGGTCGGCCTCCAGCACGACTCCGTCGTACGGTTTGGGTAGCAGCACGTCGACGATCGACAGTGCGGCGAGGAGAAAGGCGATCGCTCCGAAGGCGATGAGCAGGGATGTGGTGCGCGAGCGCATGGGGGGCGAGCCGTCGCGAGGCGTCGGGGGTCGGCCGCCGGACCACGAGCGGACGGGAGATCGGCGCGGCGACTATCCTAAGTGATTACGGCGGAGGGCCGGCGGGGTTTAGGATGACGCGAGCCCCGGCACCGAACCGCCGCTGTGGGTCCCCACGACGGCTGTCGACTTTGGCAGAATACCCCGGTGAGGAGACGATGACGAACGGTCGACCGATCCCGTTGGTGATTCTCGGAGGGAACGACCCCGAGCCGGTTCAACTGCCGCAGAGCGGCGCCGGGAAGCATCCGCTCGTCGGCCCGAAGGGGCTCGAGGTGGAGGTGGGCGGCGAGCCGCTGATCGATCGCCTCGTAGACCGGTTGCGTCAGGTCGATCTGTTCGATCCGATCTACATCGCCGGGCCCCGAGAGCTCTACGGGGCGAGCCGCCGCAGTGCCGAGGTGATCGACGCCGACGGGACCTTCGGA
>JAWVZD010000169.1:0-5421 GCA_033722395.1 Thermoanaerobaculia bacterium
CGAAACGGTCTCGGAGAGCGGGCCGCTGATCGCCGCCCTGGCATCGACCGTGTCGAAGGTGCCGTAGGAGCCGCGCACGTACGACTCGAACTCGCGCGTCGGCTTGCGCGAGTCGAACTTGACGATGCCGGCCGGGGTGTTACGGCCGAATAGCGTGCCCTGCGGGCCGCGCAGCACCTCGACCCGCTCGATGTCCCAGATCGGCATACCCTTGACGATCGGGTTCTCCAGCACCACCTCGTCGTAGACCAGCGACACCGGCTGCGAGGCGTTGAGATCGAAGTCGGTGTTGCCCAGACCACGGATGTAGAAGCGCGGGAAGGCGCGACCGAACGACGACTCCATCACCAGGCTCGGTACGCGTCCGGAGAGGAACTTGACATCGGCCCCTCCGGCGGTCAGCAGATCGACCTGCTCGGTGTCGAGCGTCGACAGCGAGATCGGTACGTCCTGCGGATCCTGCTCGCGCTTCTGCGCCGTGACGGTGATCGTCTCGACGACCCCCTCGTCGATCGGCTCCTGCTCCTCCGTCTCCTCCTCCTGTGCGAAGGCGAAGCCACCGCCCGAGGCGAGGCAGAGTACGACTACGGCAATCCAAAAGGCCCGCCAGATTGAGCTCTTCACGGTCAAACCCTCCTTGCTTTTCGAGGCTGAATTCGACGGCAGTCTAGCACGCAAGAGAGCGCCGTAAAGGCCCCTCCGATCCTCACTCGAGGCGAGCCCCGACAGGCTTCAGCGAGAGGTCGCGAGGGTGGTCTCGACCGCCCGGCGCAGTGCCGCAGCATGCTCCAGGACGGGGCCGGCGTCGACGGTCAGGACGCGCCCGTCGCGCACCACGACGCGCCCGTCGACCAGCACCGTCTCGACATCCGACGCCCGCGTCGCGTAGACCAGCAACGAGTAGGGATTCTCCGCCGGCGGCTGCGGCGCCTGGTGGAAACCGCCGCTCGCCACCACCACCAGATCGGCCCGCTTGCCGACCTCGAGCGACCCCACGAGAGCGTCGAGCCCGAGAGCTCGAGCCCCGCCCAGAGTCGCCATCTCGAAGGCCTGACGGGCGTCGACGACCGTGGGGTCGCGGCTCACCAGCTTGTGGAGCTTGGCGGCGGTGTCCATCTCCCCCCACAGATCGAGATCGTTGTTCGAGCCCGGCCCGTCGGTACCCAGGCCGACTTCCACCCCGGCGGCCAGCATGGCGGGCACCGGCGCGGCGCCGGCGGCGATCTTCATGTTCGACTGCGGACAGTGCGCCACGCCGACGCCGCGCGCCGCCAGCAGGCCGATCTCCGCCTCGCTCGGCCAGACGACGTGCGCCGCCAGCAGCCGGTCGGAGAGGACCCCGAGGGCCTCCAGCAGCTCGATCGAGGTGCTCCCACTCGACGCCACCACCCGCTCGATCTCGACCCGATCCTCCGCTAGATGGGTCAAGAGCGGCACGTCGAGCTCCTCGGCCAGGGCGTGCGCTTCGACCAGGTGCTCGGCTGAGACGGTATAGGCCGAGTGCGGCGCCACCGCCGGAACGATCCGCCCGTGCCCTTTCCAGCGCTCCACGAAACCGCGTGTGTAGGCGACCGCCTCCTCCCAGGTGGCGTTGTCCGGCGCCGGAAAGTCGATCAAGGTCTCGCCGACCACCGCCCGCATGCCGCAGCGCTCGGCCTCTTCGGCGATGACGTCTTCGTAGTAGTACATGTCGGCGAAGGTCGTCACCCCGCCAGCCAGCATCTCGAGGCAGGCGAGCCGCGTGCCCCAACGGACGAACTCCGCGTCGACGTGCTCCGCCTCGGCCGGGAAGATGTGGTTCTCCAGCCAGTCCATCAGCTCGAGATCGTCCGCCAGGCCGCGAAAGAGCGTCATCGGCGCGTGGGTGTGGGCGTTGATCAGGCCCGGCACGACGAGACCGCCGGAGGCGTCGATGCGCTCGGCGCTCGGGAAGCGCGCCTCCACCTCGGCCGCCGCACCGACCGCGACGATGTCGCGACCGACGACCGCTACGGCGCCGTTCTCGATGACGCGACCCGCGGCGTCGAGAGTGACGACCGTACCCCCGCTGACGACGAGTGTTCTTCCGGTCGCCGGCGGCTCCGAGCCCGGGCCGTCTTGCGACGGAGCCGCGCAGCCGGCGAGCAGTAGGGCGGCGGCAACACCGTGAAGGATCAGCCTCATCGATCGGCGAGCGGGCTCCGCCGTGTCGTCAGTCGGAATCGGCACATCAAGCTCGCGGGCCGAGAAGGAACCGGGTGAGGCTTTCCCAGGCCGTCTCGGGCCGGGAGGTGAACACCCAGCTGGCGTCACCACGCGCGAGATGCCAGTCGCCCCGCCCGATCTCCGCCTCGAGCTGCCCGGGGCTCCAGCCGGCATAGCCGCCGTAGAAACGCACCTCCGAGGGCGGCACCCGGCTCGACCGCAACGCCTCCAGGGCCTCGCTGCCGTCGATCAGGAGTACTCCGGGCAAGATGCGTGTCGCCTCCCCGGCCGGCGCGCGGTCGCCCCGCACCAGCACCAGCATCGCCGACGGCGCCACCGGACCACCGATATAGAGCACGTCCTCCCGGGCGGCCAGCGGACTCGACTCCGACACCACCTCGCCGACCCGCCTGTCGCCCGGCCGGTTCACGATCACGCCAGCGGCTCCCTCCTCGGCGTCGTAGGCGAGAAGCAGCACGACGGTGTCGCGGAAGTTCGGATCCGGCAGCGCCGGCCGTGCCACCAGTAGGTCGCCGACAGCGAGGGCCGGAGGGTCGGCCCCGGCCGACCCGAGGAGACCCCCGAGGAGCCACGCGACGACTACGAGGAGCGAGACGCCGATGCCGCGAAAGGCGCGGAGATCGGCCTGCCGTCGCTGTCGAGACCCCGTGCGCACCTAATCGATTCTAGCCTGCTCGCCGAGCCTCGGTCTGCAAGTGATCCCAGCCGGTGCCGACACGTACCCGACTCCGCACTCCGTACTCGGCGCGACCGTCAGGGGATCCCCACTTCACGCTTCGCCTGGCCGAGCTTCCGCTTCAGGTCGAGAAGATCCGGGTAGAGGTCGTCGCCCTGGCGGATCCTCTCCTCCAGAGACTCGACCTCGCGCTCGATCCGCTCTACCTCGGCGGCGGCCGCCTCGACGCTCGAGTCCGGTGCCATGCCGCCGATCGAGGTACCGCGTCCAGCCACGCGATAGCCGGCGACGGCGTCCGAAAGACGATCCTCGAGGCGCATGATCTCGCGCTTCTCTTCCGATACCGACACGTTGAAGCCGATCTCCCCGGTCTGCACATAGTTGTGCGCCAATACCCCGGCCACCACGACGAGCAGGATCAGGACGAGTGCTCTCATCTTCCGCGCCTCCCTTCGGATTCGAAGAGGATTGTACGATGGAAGCGGTATCGGCGGCCTTGCGAAAGCTCCACCGATACTTCGGTAGACTCTATTTTTTCCCGATCCTCAAGACGGGCCCCATGTCGACAGCCGACCAGCAGGACGAGCATTTCCGCCTTTCCCTGGCCTCCGCTCCCGGCCAACGCCTCTGCTGCCTCCCGCGCCCCGCTGCCGGCGCCAGGCCCTTCCGGATCTGGCGCGACTCTGCACGGGCGCCTGAGCTCCCGACACGGTAACCCGATGACCTCCACCCGGCTCGGCCCAGGTGACTTCGCGATTCCGCGGGCGGAGGCTCCACGCCTCGAGCCGGGCGAGGTCCACGTCTGGGCGATCGACCTCGACCCGCCGCAGCAACAGGCGGCAGCGCTCCGCCCCCTCTTGTCGACCGACGAGCGCGAGCGGGCCGACAGCTTCCGCTTCGACCGCCATCGTCGCCGCTTCATCGTGACCAGGGCGGCGACACGGCGGCTGCTCGGAGCCTATGGCGAGCGCGCACCCGCCAGCGTCGAGATCACCTACGGAGCGAACGGGAAACCGTCTGTTCTGGACGAGCCCGAGCTCGAGTTCAATCTCTCGCATTCGGAGGACAAGGCGTTGGTGGCAGTGAGCCGCAGTGGGCCGGTCGGCGTCGACATCGAACGTCTCCGACCGCTGGACGATGCCGACGACATCGCGCGGCGCTTCTTCTCGCGGCGCGAGGTGAAGACCTACCTCGCCCAACCCGAGGCACTGCGGCCACGGGCGTTCTTCAACGGTTGGACGCGCAAAGAGGCCGTGGTCAAGGCTCTCGGCGAAGGGCTGTTTCTGTCTCTCCAGCGCTTCGACGTATCGCTCGAGTCGGATGCGCCGGCGCGCATCCTGGCGATCGACGGGAGAGCGGCCGAGGCGCGAGCCTGGGAGCTGTGCGCTCTCGAGCCCGAGGCCGAGTTCGTCGGCGCGTTGGCGACGCCGTGGCGCCCCGATCGGGTGCTTGGCTTCGCCGCCGGCCGGCAGCTCGAAGCCCTACCGCGGAGCTGAACCCTCGGCACCGATCGCCAGCGGCGATCGACAGGGTCGGATCGACCGCTCCACGCCGGCCGATCGATCCACGCCTCACCCGGTATCGGCTTCGCCGCAGCTCATTCGGACGAGCTCGGTCGACGCCGAATCGACAGGTGGAGGACGACGAGGGAGACCAACGGTACTACGACCAGCCCGATCCATCCGACTCGGTAGGCGAGGTACCAACCGGGTGTAGCGCGCTCGAGGATCTCCAACTCGCGCACGAAGACGATCTCGCAACCCGAGTCGGTGCGCACTGTGCTGGTTTTCCGCCAGAACTCCCGCCAGTCCTCCATCTGGTAGTCGACCAGGAGCCCCTCGAGCCGGATCTGATCGCCGACCCGCACCGCGGCGATCCGATCCCGGATCTCCTGCCGGTCGGTCACCAGGTGGTTGTTGCTACCCGCCCGCGGAGAGAAGCGCACTCCGGGCGGATAGCGGAAGTAGCAGGTGAACGAGCCGCTGCGGAAGTCGACCCGCCGGTAGTCCGGGTGCTCCAGGTTGGCACCCCAGATGACGCATAGATCCTTGGTATCGACCGAGGTCGAGTCGTGGTAGATGTCGGCGATGCTCTCGATATCGTTGTGGCTCACCACCAGACCCCAGAGCTCGTACTCCGCCACCGGACGCACCCGGAACTCCTTGCCCTTGTAGCGAAAGGAGAACGGCTCGGCGGTGGTCGGCGTCTGCACCGGCTCGCGCGCCAGGTCGGGATGCATCGCCTGCGGGGGTCCCAGCTCCCCCTTGAACGACCACCCCAGGACCACCAGCGCGAGGGAGGCGACGAAGGCGAGCTTGAGCAGCGGTCCCACCACCTCACCCCTCGCTGCGACCTCGGATGCTCGCGCAGGTCGTTTCTGTCACACCCCGCACCGATGTAAGATAGCCGCACCGACCGACGCGAGATCCGATCCGTTGAACGACTCGAGACCATCCCCCGAGCCGGGGACCTCCGATTCGCGAGCCTCCGACTCGGGAGAGCGTCGGCGCTCTCCCCGCGTCGACGCTCTCTACCACGTC
>JAWVZD010000170.1:0-5405 GCA_033722395.1 Thermoanaerobaculia bacterium
GAGTCGTCCTCGTCGAGCGCATCGACCAGGAGGGGCACGACCTGCGGATCGCGCGTGCGGCCCAGAACCAGCGCCAGGTAGCGGCGCATCTCCTCGTCCTCGGACTCGCGGAAGAGGCGTCGCAGCTCCGCCTTGAGATAAGCTCCCCATCCCGATGAGCTCCTCTGACGATCTCCAGTCCGCCGACGCCCCTCGGACGGACGGGCCGCCCAGCGAAGAACCGCCGGCGTCGGTCGAGGACAGCGCCCTGAGGCGTTTCCTCGGCCTCTTCGTCGTGCCGCTCCTCGTGGTGATCGCCAGCGTCCTGGTCTTCATCGGCTTCGGCTGGATCGCCTACGAGGCGAACACGGTCTCCGACTACTTGAACGACATGCGCTCCGGCTGGCGGCCGCGGCGGGCGCAGGCGGCCTACGAGCTCTCGAAGATCCTGCTCGCCGACCCGGACGCGCTGGAGGACGAGCCCGGCGTGAAGGCCGAGCTGCGGCGGCTGTTCAAGGAGTCCGAGGACGAGGAGATGCGCCGCTACCTGGCCCTGGTCCTGGGGCGGACGCGGGACCCGCAGGTGGTGCCGCTCCTGGTCGACGCTCTCGACGACGAGGACTCGCAGATCCGCATCTACGCTCTCTGGGGGCTCGGCGCCTCCGGTGCGCCGAGCGCGCGCGCGCCACTCGAGGAGGCGCTCTCGGACGAGGACCCGGGGATTCGCAAGATCGCCGCCTACTCCCTCGGTGAGCTCGGACTGCCCGAGACCGCACCGGCGCTCAGGACGCGGCTCGACGACCCGGTGACGGATGTTCGCTGGAACGCGGCTCTGTCGTTGGCGCGCCTGGGCGACGAGGCGGCGATCCCGGTGCTCGAGCGGATGCTCGACCGGGACCTCGTGGCGCAGGTCCCCGAGATCACGCCCGAGCAGCAGGAGGAGGCGATGATCAGCGCCATCGAAGGCCTGGCGGCAGTCCAGGGCACTGCCGCATTGCCGCTCCTCGAGCGACTGGCCGAAGAGGATCCCAGCTTGAAGGTGCGCCAGGCGGCGATAGAGGCCGTCGAGGCGATCCGGCGGCTGGGCTGACCGCCGCCGCCGGCCTTCGCTGGCGCCACGAATCGCGATCGATGTCGCTCAGACTCATCCAGGTCACCCTTCCCGCCGACCGAGAGGTCTCGGCGGAGCTCGGCGAGCTCGCCGAGGAGGTGACGATCCTCGGCGTCTGGGACGATCTGCGCGACGAGTCGCTCAAGATCGTGCAGTTCGCCGTCGAGACCGACGCCTCGGAAGAGCTGATGGACCGCTTGGAGGACCGCTTCGGCTCGGCGGACGGGTTCCGCCTCTCCCTGCTGCCGCTCGAGGCCAGCCTGCCGCGGCTGGGTGACGACGAGGACTCGGCCGAAGACGACGAAGAGGAGTCGTCCGGCGGCTCGGGGCGGATCAGCCGCGAGGAGCTCTACGAGGACGTCGGTGGAGGCTTGGGTCTGAGTCGGACCTACCTGGCACTGGCCGGGTTGTCGACGGTGGTGGCGGGCGTCGGGCTGCTGCGCGGCGATCTGGCGGTGGTGATCGGTGCCATGGTCATCGCGCCGCTGCTCAGACCGAACATCGCCCTCGCTCTGGCGGCGACCCTGGGCGACGGCGAGCTCGCCTTGCGGTCGCTCAAGACGAACGCCGGCGGTCTGGCGATCTCCTTCCCTCTGGCGCTCGCCCTCGGATGGCTGGTCGAGGTCGATCCGGCAGTCTCCACCCTGGCCTCCCGCACCAGCATCGATCTAGGCGATCTGGCCCTTGCACTGGCTGCCGGAGCCGCCGGTACGCTGGCTTTCACGCGCGGCCTGTCGTCGGCGGTGATCGGCGTGATGGTCGCGGTGGCGTTGCTGCCGCCGCTGGTGGTCGGGGGCATCCTGCTCGGCGCTGGGCATCTGCGCGGGGCCACGGGGGCGCTCCTCTTGACGGCCGGAAACGTCGTCTGCGTGAATCTCTCCGCCGTCGCCACATTCTGGCTGCAGCGAGTGAGGCCACGGCGCTGGTGGGAGGCCGAGCGGGCGCGTCGCAGCACGCTCGTCGCCGCCGCCGTCTGGATCCTGCTTCTCGTGACGCTGGTGCTGATCGTCTACCTGGGAGGGGAGTTCTCCCTGGAGACCGCACCTTGACAGTGCCCCGTCCTACCTGGAAAATTCGACCACCCAAAAGGATAGGTATCCGAGCGAGAGGCAGTTTGAGATCCACGACTCGCGCTGTGGAGCCCTGAGAGGAGCCATGGAGGAGGAGACGAAGGAAACCGAGAGCACTCCGCCGGCCGAGGAGTCGCCGAGCGAAGACTCGACGTCGGCGGGTGAAGCCTCCGGCGCCGGGAGCGGCGGGGAGGCGTCCGCCGGAAAGGCTGCCGAGTCCGAGGCCGAGGAGAAGAAGCCGGCCGCCAAGCCGGCGGCGAAGAAGCCGGCCAAGAAGCCGCTCAAGAAGCCTCCCGGTCAGCAGGAGGTGTCGCGTCGCGGCTTCTTCTCCTGGGCGGCGGTGGCGTGGGTCGGGTTCTCGGCCGCCATCGGCGGCTGCGTGACGGCCTTCGGGCGCTTCATGTTTCCCAACGTCCTGTTCGAGCCGCCGACCAGTTTCAAGGTGGGGCCGCCGAGCGACTTCCCGCCGGGGGTCGTCGACGCTCGTTTCAAGGAGTCGCACGGCGTGTGGATCGTCAACGACGACGGACGGATCTACGCGCTGATCGCCATCTGTACCCACCTGGGCTGTCCGCCGAACTGGCTCGAGGCGCAGAACAAGTTCCGCTGCCCGTGCCACGGTAGTGGCTATTACAAGTCGGGGATCAACTTCGAGGGACCGACGCCGCGGCCGCTCGAGCGGGCCAGGATCGCGGTCAGCCCCGAGGATGGCCAGATCGTGGTCGACAAGTCTCAGAAGTACCAGTGGGAGCTCGGACAGTGGGACGATCCGAGCTCGTTCATCCCGGCGTGATGGGGGCCAAGGGGGCCTAGATGCTGAAGAAGCTACAGAAGGGGATCGTCCAGTCGCAGGTCTGGAAGTCGATCTTCCGCGTCGGGATACCGACCGACAACCGCAAGCGGGCGATGGCGATGTTGGGCAACATCGTCCTGCATCTCCACCCGATCAAGGTCAAGAAGTCGGGCATCCGGATGAGCTACACCTGGTGCATGGGCGGCACGGCCTTCTTCCTCTTCCTGGTCGAGACGATCACCGGCCTGCTGCTGATGTTCTACTACCGGCCGACGGTCGATCTGGCCTACGTCGACATGATCGATCTGCGGGAGGTGGCCGCCTTCGGGGTGATGCGCGAGCTCCATCGCTGGGGCGCGCACGCCATGGTGATCGCGGTCTGGCTGCACATGTTCCGCGTCTTCATGACCGGCTCCTACAAGCCGCCGCGCGAGTTCAACTGGAACATCGGCGTCGTCCTGCTCGTGCTGACGCTGCTGCTGTCGTTCACCGGCTATCTGCTGCCGTGGGACCAGCTCGCCATCTGGGCGATCACCGTCGGCTCGAACATGGCCCGGGCGACACCGTTCCTGGGCCACGAGGGGCCGGGTGCCGCCTTGCTGCAGATCGGCGGCACCAAACTGGTGCACGTCGGCAGCGACGCCCGCTTCGCGTTGATCGGCGGGCGGGTGCTGGGGGCGGGCGCGCTGATCCGCTTCTACGTCCTGCACTGCGTCGGCATCCCCCTCGCCGCCGCCTGGTTGATGGCGGTGCACTTCTGGCGCGTCCGCCGCGACGGCGGCATCTCGGGGCCGATGTAGGGCGGAGAGGCGAGCGAAGCGATGGAATTCGTCAAGCAAGCGATCAACTTCCTGTCGACGCCGCAGTGGTCGTTCACGCTGTCGATCGTCGCCTTCGTCTGGGCGATGCGGTCGCGCTTCCTGTGGACCAAGAAGGGCGGCCTGACGATGCTGGTCGTGGGCGCCGTGTTCTACGGCTTCAGCATGCTCGATCCGAACTTCCGCTCGGTGGTCGCCAAGCCCGACAACGTGCCGATCACCATGATGATCTTCCTGGTCGGCTTCTTCGTCTGGCTGGCGATGCACAAGGCGCAGGAGAACGACGAGAGGACCGCCCGGGGCGAGCCGACCTTCGAGAAGTCGGAGGCGGAGGACAAGATCTTCACCTGGCCCGACCTGGTCTTCTCCGAGTTCATCTGCATGGTTCTCTTGACGGTCGTCATGGTGGTCTGGTCGATCGCCCTGCCGGCGCCGCTCGAGGAGCCGGCCAACCCGTCGGTGGCGCCCAATCCTTCGAAGGCGCCGTGGTATTTCCTCGGGCTGCAGGAGATGCTGGTCTATTTCGATCCGTGGATGGCCGGCGTCGTGCTGCCGAGTCTGATCATCCTCGGCCTGATGGCGATCCCCTACATCGACACCAACGAAAAGGGCAACGGCTACTACACCTTGCGCGAGCGCAAGCCGGAGATCTGGATCTTCTTCTTCGGATTCCTGGTGCTGTGGACGCAGCTGATCGTCATCGGCACCTTCCTCAGAGGCCCGAACTGGAACTTCTTCGGCCCTTACGAGTACTGGGACGTCAACAAGATCGAGCCGCTGGTCAACGTCGACCTCTCGGAGATCTTCTGGATCCAGCTCTTGGGTGTCGGCCTGCCGAACCACTGGCTCGTCCGGGAGGCGCCGGGGCTCCTCCTGGTGGGCCTCTATTTCTTCGCTCTGCCGGTCTGGCTGGCGAAGACGCGATGGTTCGAGCGCTACTACGAGAAGATGGGTCCGGCGCGCTACTACCTCGGCATGACGCTCTTTCTCACCATGATGATCATGCCGATCAAGATGTACTGCCGCTGGATGTTCAACCTCAAGTACTTCGTTCATATCCAGGAGTTCTTCTTCAACATATGACGCCCCGACGGACGACACCCAGCGCCTGACGATGCCGAAGCCTCCCGACAAGCGACCCGATCGCCACTACGACTTCCGCTTTACCAACGTCGTCTTCGCGTGGAGCGCGCTGGCCCTCCTGGCCACTACGGCCTGGATGATCATCGACGACTACAACCAGCCGTGGAAGCGCTATCAGGCCGAGTTCCGCGACCGCGAGCGGGCGATGCTGGAGCGGGAGGCCGACGAGGAGCAGCAGCAGATCGACGAGCAGAGGGTCGCCGAGATCCGCAGCGAGATCGAGGCCGAGGAGCAGCAGCTCGCCGAGCGCGCCGAGACGATCGAAGCGCTCGAGGAGGAGATCGAGCGACTGGAAAAGCGCGTCTACGAGGCCGACTCGCGCTTCCGCCAGACGAAGGCCTTCCTCGACACCGCCAAGTACGAGCTCGACCAGGCGATCCAGCACGACGAGAACGTCGCCGCGCATCGGCAGGAGTATCAGCGCCTGCTCGACGAGCTGCGCGACAGGCAGCTCACCCTCGAGGGCTATCGGCTGGAGCTGGCCGATCGGC
>JAWVZD010000171.1:0-5389 GCA_033722395.1 Thermoanaerobaculia bacterium
GACACGAAGACGTCGGCCCGGAAGAGCGCCCGCTGGTAGTCGGCGCGCTGCCGCTGGTAGCCCCACAGATCGATCTGGCGGTGGAACTCGCTCTGCGCCCAGTCGAAGACCTCCGGGCTCTCCTCGAAGCTCTCGCCCAAGACGCTCAGGCGGAACGGCACGTCGGCGTGCTTCAACCGTGCCGCGGCCTCGAAGAAGCACTCCGGGTTCTTGTCGTGCTCCCAGCGAGCCGCCCACAGGATGCGCAGCGGCCCCCTGTCCCGATCGCCGCGGCGGGGCGGCACGCAGGCGACACCGGGCGGGTGGATCTCGGCCACGCCGCGGATCCGCTCCACCGAGTCGAGCGGACGGTGGTCCGGCATGCGATTGAGGAACGGTGGGATCGCCTCGAGGAAGTCGTCGCGGTGGAAGCGCGAATTGAACCAGACGGCGTCGGCGGCGAGCGCCGAGACGATGTTCGTCATGCCGAACTGGAAGTCGCGCTCCTTTTCGACCCGGACCGGATAGGTGAGCTGATTCTCGTGGAAGTAGAGCACCGACGGCAGACGCGCCAGGGTCGTCGGGAGGAGCCCGCGGAGCTCGGCGAGGCTGACCATGTCGGAGCAGAACAGCAGATCCCAGCCGCGTCCCTGGGTCCGGCGGCGCTCGATCTCGGCGGCGAAGGTGACCCCAGAGTGCCGCATGCGCCACTTCCACTTGTAGGGCGGCAGCGTCAGCACCGTCCAGTCGTGGCGGCTGTGCCTCACCCAGCCGTCGAGAAAGTGCCTGTGACTGCCGCCGTAGTAGGGCTCCAGGGCGAGGATGCGCATCGATCGGACGCCCGGCCGCTCAGCGCGACTCGTCGACCTCCTCGAGCTCGACGTCCGGTACCAGCTCGCCCACCCGGGTGCCGCGCCAGTTGGTCAAGGTGGTGCGGTGGAACGACTCCAACCGGCCGAGCTCTTCGGCCGACAGCGAGCCGAGCTGCCGCAACAGGTCGAGCACCACTGCGGCACGGATCGCCTCCGAGCCGTCGGCGATCTTCAACACCATCCCGAGCGCCACCGGTCCGCGCACCGCTACGGCGTAGACCCCCTGGGCGCCCTCCTTGCCGAGAACGCGCCCACCGGTCACTTCGATCAGACGGGTGGTAAAGGCGCCGGGTCCGGCGACCATCTCGGGTGCGGCGGCCATCGCCTCGGCCACCGTCCCGAGCGCCGTCGCGCGCTCGGCCGGGAGCCCGGCGCCGGTCGGGTCGGCCAGGGCGGCGTAGCCCCGTGCGGCCGCTTCGAGAGGGAGGTGGAAGCAGGGTGCCGAGCAGCCGTCGACCGCGACGCCGATACGGTCCGGATCGACCGCACAGATCTCCGCCAGTACCTCGAGGATGCGGCGCTGCAGCGGATGCTCGGGCTCGAGGTAGCTCTCGAGCGGCCAGTCGGAAAGGCGGCAGGCGAGCAGCATGCCGGCGTGCTTGCCGGAGCAGTTGTTGTGCAGCACCCCCGGCTCTTCGCCCCGGTCGGCCAGCGCCGCCGCCGCCTCGTCGTCGAACGGGGCGTGGCGGCCGCACTGCAACAGCTCCTCGTCGAGCTCTTCCCGCTCGAGCAGGCGGCCGACCCGCTCGACGTGCTCCGGGCATCCGCGGTGAGAGGCACAAACGAGCGCGATGTCCGCCGCCTCGAGGTCCCAGCGCTCGGCGCCTCCCGCCTCGAGCAGGGGGAGCACCTGGAACGGCTTCGCCGCCGAGCGCAGGAACGTCGCCAGCGCCGGCGAGCCGAGGCGGGCCACCAGGCGGCCATCGGGTGTCGCTACCGCCGCCGCGCCCTGGTACCAGGACTCCGCCAGCCCGCCGCGCTCGGCCCGCCCGACCAGACGAAAGTCGCCCAGCTCAGACCTCCGCCGCGATCGCTTCGTCCACCGTGTCGTAGATCTTGAACTGACCGTCGAGCTCGGCCAACGCGAGCAGGCGCCGGATGCGCTCCGAGGGGTTGATCAGCACCAGCTGGCGTTGCTGGCTGCGGAAGCGCTCCAGAAACGCCACCAGCTCGCCGAGCCCGGTCGAGTCCATGTGGTTGATGCGCGAGAAGTCGACCAGGACGTGCCCCGCGTCCTCCTTCAAGGTCCGGTCGAGTGTGCGCGAGAAGAACTCGGCGCTCTCGCCGAGGCGGATGACGCCTTCGACGACCAGTAGCGTACAGCCCTCGAGCAGGGTCTTCTCGACGATCATGCCGGGTCCGTTGGAGCGCCGGCAGTCTAGCAGCGCCGCTCGGGCGGCGCCACAGCGCCGGGCGCGGCCGTCAGGCTCGAACGGGCTGGCGGGCGAACATCCCCGGTCGGTAGGCCGTGATGTGCCCGGTGAAGGCCGACGCCGCCACCGTCAAGGGCGATGCCAGATAGAGCCGGCCCGGGCCCGAGCGGCCCTTGTAGTTGCGGTTGATCGCCGACACCGTGACGTCCTCGGGGGTCTCCGAGACCCCGGGTCCGCAGCCGATGCACGCCCCGCAGCCCGGCTGGATGAGCTCGACGCCGGCGCGCTCGAAGGTCTCGATGAAGCCGTGCTCGCGGCAGTAGCGCTCGACCTCCTGGGAGCCGAACTGGATGAGGAAGCGCACGTCCGGCGCCACCCGGCGGCCCGCCTCGACCGCCTCCGCCACCACCCGGTGGTAGAACTCGAGATCGTCGATCTTTCCCGCCGTGCAGCTGCCGCCGTAGGCGATGTCGATGGCGACGTTCTCGACCTCGGAGACGCGCTGGCCGTTCGTCGGGTCGGAGGGGATGCCGCGGTCCGGGTCGCCCGGATGGGCGACCATCGGCTCCAAGGTCGAGAGATCGATGGTATGCACCCCGCCGTCGTAGTGCGCCCCTTCGTCGGGTCGGACGGCCGCGGCACGCATCGCCTCGAGATCGGCCCCGGGGCGCCGCCTCCGGAGCCACTCGAAAGTGCGCTCGTCGGCCTCGACGATCGCCGTCCGGGCCGAGCACTCGGTCGCCATGTTGGTGATCGTGGCGCGCTCGTCCATCGACAACGACGCCAGGCCCGGCCCGGTGAACTCCATCACCCGCTTCAGGGTCTTCTGCGGGCGCGCGAACTCGAGCAGGATGTGGAGCATCAGGTCCTTGGCGGTCACCCCGGTCGGGAGCTCGCCCGTGAGCTCGAAGCGGATCGACTCCGGCACCTCGACCTGGGTGAAGCCCGAGTAGACGAGGTTGGCGTACTCGGTGGCCCCGACCCCCCAAGTCAGAGCGTTGTTGGCGCCTCCCATGCAGGTGTGCGAATCGGTCGCCTGGATGAACTCGCCCGGCGAAATCAGCTTCTCGCGCGCCACTTCGTGGCAGATGCCGGGGGAGACCCCGTCGCGGGCCGAGAAGTCCTGCACCCCGGTGTGGGCCTGGAACTCGCGCTGGAGCTCGCGCAGACGCTCGATCTTGTCGAGGAAGGGCAGCATGCGCGGCACCTCGTCGGCGTAGATCAGGTGATCCTCGAAGACCGCGAAGCGCTCCGGGTTCTGGATGCGGTAGTCGTCGCCGTACTCCTGGGCCAGGAAGTAGTGCACCTGAGCGGTGGTGAACTCGTGGCTGTAGCCGCCGTCGACGTCGACCACCAGCGAGTCGCCGGGCTCGACGAACTCGACGTCGCCGTGGGCGTGGCGGGCGAGGATCTTCTCGGCCATCGTCATCGGCCGCTCGCCGGTCGCTGGCGCCGGGATCTCGATCTCGCCGGCGGCGAGCGCCTTGGCAAACGGAAAGAGGCCGCCACTCTGGACCACCAGTTGGGTGATCGGATCGTAGTCGCGGTAGAACTCCTCGAGCGGCACGCCCTCGCCGGCCTGGAGGCGCCGCAGGATGTCGTAGTCCCCCATCAGGACGCCCTGGTTGATGTTGTTCGCCGCGTGGATGGGGGCGAACGAGGCGGCGATCGCGATCCGAATACCGCTCCACTTCTCCGCCTGGACGGCGGTCTCCCGCGAGCTTCCGACGCCCTTGCGCAGTCCCGAGACGATGACCTCGAAATTCCCTCCGATCAAGGCATCGCGCTCGAACAACCGCTCGCCGTCGACGACCACGCCGGCGTACGCCTCGCGCGCCAGATCCTCCGGCCGGTGGTTGAAGCAAACCCACGCCGGCGTCATCGCGTCGGTGTTGATGTCGTCCAGGAGCTCCGACGGCTCGACGTCGTCGAGCGTCAGGTCGAGCTCGCCGGCCAGCTGCTGCCGGATGAGACCGGGATCCTTGGTCAGAAAGAGCACGCGCCGGTCGGGCGACAGGCGAACGACCTCGGGGGGCGGGCCGCTCGCGACCGGGGGGCTGGGGGGGTTGGTCTCGTCGGGTTCCATGAAGCTAGTTTATCGCCTCGCCTCGGAGCCGGCTGTCGCCGTCCGCTCACTCATAGTCGAGATAGCGTCGCCGCCACCTTCGCGACACCGCTTGCGCCCGCCTGAGCCGTTTCACTACGCTCGGAGGGGTTCTCTCCACTCTCGAGCCGCCGCGCTGATGCCACCTAGACCCGACACGGAATCCGTCCTCGGACGCCTCATCGCCTTCGACACCACCAGCTCCGAGAGCAATCTCCCCCTCGTCGACTACCTCTCCGACCTCCTCGACCGCCCCGGTGTGGAGATCCGGCGCTACGGCGACGAGACGAAGCAAAACCTCCTAGTCCGTATCGGCCCCCCGTGCGAGGCATGCCGCGGCCTGATGCTCTGCGGGCACACCGACACGGTGCCCGCCGGAGACGCATGGAGCAGCGATCCGTTCGCCCTCACCGACGGGGGCGACCGCTGGCTCGGACGGGGCACCTGCGACATGAAGGGATTTCTCGCCCTGGCGGCGGAGTGCGCTCTGGACGTCGATCCCGAGGACCTCGCGGCTCCGCTGGTGCTCCTCTTCACCTACGACGAGGAGATCGGCTCGCTGGGGGCGCGGGATCTCTGCGAGGCGTTCGAGGATCCCGCCGAGCTGCCCCGCGCCACGGTGGTCGGCGAGCCGACCCAGCTCCGCGCCGTCCGGGCGCACAAGGGTCACCTGCGGGCGGCGGTCGTCTTCGAGGGGGTGAGCGCCCACAGCGGGTATCCGCACCGCGGGGCGAACGCGATCGAGGCGGCCGGGTGTGGCATCACGGCTCTCGCGGCGCTCGCCCGCGAGCTCGCCGCCGAGCGACCGGCCGGCGGAGAGCTCTTTCCCGAAGTGCCTTACGAGGCCTTGAACCTGGGGCGGATCGAGGGCGGCGAGGCGGTGAATGTCGTGCCGGCCCACTGCCGGCTCGAGATCGGCATCCGCCTCCTGCCGGGAAGCGACCCCGAACGACTGCTCGAGCGCGTCCGCGAGACCCTCGAAGGCCTCGGGCTCGAAACACCCTGGCGCCTCGAGCTCGGCCGCCTCAGCCCGCCGCTCGAGACGGCGGCCGAGAGCCGCC
>JAWVZD010000172.1:0-5384 GCA_033722395.1 Thermoanaerobaculia bacterium
AGGGCGGAGCAGGAAATAGGCCCCGGCGGCCAGGATCAGGAGGATCGTGGGAATCCAGAAACGCTTTTGTCGCAGGAGGCTCATCGTCTTCTACAACGGGATCCGCGCCAGGTGAGTTTCAAGCTCGCGGCGCCGATCCACGCCACAGGCTGCGCTCGGCCGTGGTTCTCGAAGGATCCGACCGTCTGCCGATCGGCGGGTCGAGCGCCACTCGCTCGCGATCGTCTCGCTCGGGCCACCCCGGCACGTACGGTAGGCGCGTGCGCGGTCAGGCTCGACGATCGAGTGCGGTTTTCATTCAACGGGTCTCGTCAGTGACGATCTCGCCGTCCTGCAAGGTGACGATGCGCTCGGTGCGGTCGGCGATGGCGTGGTCGTGGGTGATGACCAGGACGGTGTTGCCAGCATCGGCGAGCTCTTCGAAGACGTGCAGGATGTCGGCGCCGGAGGTCGAGTCGAGGTTGCCGGTGGGCTCGTCGGCGAGGATCAGATCCGGCTCGCAGGCGAGCGCCCGGGCGATGGCGACGCGCTGCATCTGACCGCCCGAGAGCTCGGTCGGCTTGTGATCCATGCGGTCGGCCAGGCCGACCTGCGAGAGGAGCGCCTCGACGCGCTCGCGGCGCTTCCTCGCGCCGGCGCCCTTGAACAGCAGCGGCAGCTCGACGTTGTCGTAGGCGGTGATCTGCGGCAGCAGGTTGAAGCTCTGGAAGATGAAGCCGATCTTGCGGTTCCTGACGTCGGCCAGGCGATCGCCGTCGAAGCCGGCGACCTCCTCGCCGTCGAGGCGGTAGGAGCCGTCGGTCGGGGTGTCGAGGCAGCCGATGATGTTGAGCAACGTCGACTTGCCGGAGCCCGACGGCCCGACGATCGACAGGAACTCCTGCTTGCGCACGGTCAGATCGACCCCGCGGAGCGCTTCGACCTCGTGTTTGCCGGTGTCGTAGACCTTGCGGATCGCGCGCATCTCGATCAGCGACCCGTTGGAGGCCACCTTGCTCCTGCGGTCACTCATAGCGCAATACCTCGGCCGGCTGGATGGAGACCGCACGGCGGGACGGGAAGTAGCCGGCGATGAAGCCGATCGAGCCCAGAAGGAGGACGGTGGTCGCTGCCACGGGGAGCGAGAAGGTCGGCTCGCCGAGGAACTTCATCGCCTCGCTCTGGGCGTTCTGCTGCAGATAGGCGAGCCCCTGGACGATCGCACCCCCGACGCCGATGCCGATGACCCCGCCGAGGAAGGTCAGTGCCAGCGATTCGAGCACCAGCGGCCCCATGACGTACGAGCGCCGCGCACCGAGCGCCATCAGGACGCCGATCTCGCGCGTGCGGTGGGTGATGGCGGCGTACATGATGTTGGCCACGCCGACGCCGCCGATGAGGAGGGTGAGACCGCCGATGATGCCCAGGAAGATCTCGATACCGATCGACATGTTGGCGGTCAGGCGCTGGCTCTCGACGGTGTCCCAGATGCCGATGGCGCGCTCGTCGGTGGGGTCGAAGCGGTACTTGCCGCCCAGCACCTCGTAGAAGCGCTTCTTGGCGACCTCCATCAGCTCGGGCGTCTCCGGCTTGAAGACCATGACGCTCACGAAGCGGCGGCCCATGAGCGCTTCGAAGGTGCTGATGGGGATCACGGTGTTGTTCTTGTCGGGGCCGCCGTAGGTCCCCATCTGGATCTTGTCCTTCATGACTCCGACGACGGTGAACGGCACCCGGTTGATGGTGAAGGTCTTGCCGACCGGATCCTCCTCGCCGAAGAGATCCTGCGCGATCTCCCAGCCCATGAAGGCGACCCGGCGCTTGAGCTCCTGGTCGAGCTCGTTGAGGAAGCGTCCGCCCGCCTGCGGCACCTGGTTGCGCATCTCGCCCCACTCGGGGTGGACACCGACGACCCGTTTGTTCAAGTTCTTGCGCCCGTAGGAGAGTTGCGCGCTCCAGGTCTGCATCTCGCCCGAGGCCGAGGTGATCTCGGGAATGCTCTTCTTCAAGAGATCGGCGTCGCCCGGCAGCAGACTGATCTCGCGCCCGGCGGGGAAGCCGGCGAAGTCTTTCTGGGTCTCGCCGGGCCAGCAGATGGCGATCGACTCTCCGAGGCCGGTCGATCCGGCGGTGAGCGTGTGCTTGAGCCCCTCACCGAACGACAGCAGGAGGACGATCGAGATCGTCCCCCACGCGATCGCGGTGACGGTGAGGATCATCCGCTTGCGCTGGATGCTGGCCGTGCTGCGGAAGAGGCGAAATACGAGACCGAGGCGCACGACTACATCCTCAAGGCTTCGACCGGTTTGAGGTTGGCCGCCGTGCGGGCCGGGAAGAAGCCGGCCAGGAAGCCGATGGCGCCCAGGATCGAGGTGGTGAGAATCGCGACCTGGGCCGAGATCACCGGGTCGCCGACGTAGTCCTTGAGTCCGAACGACGGGAAGACGGCGCAGATCGACCAGGCGATCCCCAGCCCGATCGCACCCCCGACGGCGGTCAGGAGCAGTGTCTCGAAGAGGAACTGACCGAGGACGTAGCGCCGCTTGGCGCCCAGCGCCATCTTGATGCCGATCTCCTTGGTGCGCTCCTCGACGACCACGTTCATGATGTTGGAGACGCCGATTCCGCCGACCACCAAGGTGAGAGCGCCGACGATGCCGAGAAACAACCGGAACCCCAGAAAGAAGGCGTCGAGGAAGACCAGCATCTCGGTGGTGTCCCACATCAGGATCGCTTCTTTGTCCTCGGGGTCGAAGCGGTACTTGCGGGCGAGGGTGGCGACGACCCCCTCTTTGGCGGCCTCGACATCGGCCGGATCGGCGACCTGGAAGACGAAGTTGTTCAGGTACTCCTGGCCGTAGACGGCTTGGAAGGTCGGCAGCGGGATGGTCGCCTTGTCCTCGTCGCGGCCGCTGTAGTTCGAATCCTGCGTCTTCTCCCGCATGACCCCGACGACCAGGAACGGTACGCCGTCGAAGTAGATGTAGCGCCCCACGGCTTCGTCGATGCCGAAGAGGTTCTGCTTGAGCTGATCGCCGAGGAAGACGACGCGGCGTCGGTTGCCGAGGTCGATCGGGTTCAAGTACCGCCCCCCTTGTTCGGCGATCATGCTGCGCATCTCGGCGAACTCGACGTTGGCTCCGACCACCTGCGGGGCCACGGTCGAGCGCCCGGCGCGGACGCGGGTGCCGGTCTCCGACATCTCGCCGCTGATCCGCGCCACCTCGGGCACCTGCCGGCGGATGAGCTCCATGTCCTCGTCGGTGACGCGGATCCGGCGGCCGTGCGGCAGCCCCCGCCAGTCGAGACTGGTGCGGGTCGGCCAGGCGATGACGATGTTCTCGCCCAGGCCCTTCATGTTGATGCCGACCTGCTTGTGGAAGCCTTCGCCGAAGGCGAGCAGCAGGGTCACCGACGCCGTGCCCCAGACGATGCCGAAGACCGTCAGGAAGGTCCGAAGCTTCTGGCTCAGCAGGTCGCGGACGAACTGCTTGAAGTAGTTTCTGAGATACATCGGCAGCTCTGGCTCGAAGGGCCCTACTCGATCTCCCGCGGCGGCCGCTCGACGATTTGGTCGCCCTCGGAGAGACCCGAGACGATCTCCACGTTGATGCCGTCGGAGAGCCCGATCTGGACTGGGTGCTTCTCGGGCTCGGCCTCCGGACCGGGCGGCGGCAGCTCGACGAAGCGCTCGTCGTCCTCGAAGATCAGCAGGCGCTCGGGGACGATCAGCACGTCGGTCTTCTCCTGGATGATGATGTTGGCGTTGGCCGAGTAGCCGGCGCGGAGCACCGCGTCGCCGCGCTCCTCGATCTCGACCTCGACGTCGAAGAGGGTCGACCCCTCCTCCTCGACCGCCTTGGGGGCGATCATGCGCACGCTGCCGGTGACGTTCGATGACGGCAGGGCGCCGATGTCGATGCGAACCGGCAGGCCCTCTTCGAGCTTGCCGACGTCGATCTCGTCGACCGTGCCCTTGAAGATCAACCGCCCCATGTCGGCGATCGTCGCGAGTGGCGTGCCCTCCTGGAAGGTGGTGAGCGGCACCACCGGGTCGCCTGGGTTGACGAGTCGCTCGAGCACGGTGCCCGAAGCCGGTGCGCGGATGATCGAGTCGACACCACCGGCGGGCTTGGTGATCTTGCCCTCGCGCAGCAGCTCGAGACGCTCGCGCGCCAGCTCGAGCTCGATGCGGGTCTGCTCGAAGGTCTCCTCGCGGCTGTCGAGCTCCTCGCGCGGCGACAGGCCTGCCGCGAACACCTGCTTTGCGCGCTCGTAGTCGGCCTTCGCTTTGGCGTGCGCGACCTGGGCGAGCTCGACGTTGCGCTCCGCCTCGGTCACCTGGAGCGGGGTCGGGTCGGGCATGATGGTGAAGAGCGGCTGGCCGGCGCGTACAGTGTCGCCCACCTTGGCGTAGCACTCCTTGACGATGCCGGAGATCTGCGATTTGACCGAGATCTCCTCCTCGGGAACGATCTGGCCCGTGGCGAGTGCCTTGTCGACGATGGTGCCGCGCTCGACGGCGACGAGCTCGAAGGGACTCTCGTCACCGCCTCGATTCATCGCCCTCACCAAGCCGTAGCCGGCCGCGGCGACGACGAGCAGCAGCGCGAGTATCTTGAGAACTTTTTTCATCGCTGAGACTCCCTTCGGTCGATCGCGGCCGCCTTTTCGTCGGCTGCCGCGAGGAACGGGTCGAACGGCACTTCGTCGTCGCTACCGCCCCGCTCCGTCGGCTCCTCCGGCCGCCATGAGCCACCTAGGGAACTACGCAGCGCGGTGCAGCGGTGTTTCGCCGCTGACCGGATCGCCGCCGGCGGAAGCGGTCTCGTCTCGTGAGACAGAACGCGCGCCACCGCCGATGGGTTTTATCCGGTCCCCTCGAAAGGACGCCTCGAACGACCGAAAGGTTGAGTCCGCGGTAGATAATGGGCCTCCGTCGGGTGCGACCAATGAGTTCCCGCGGCCGGCGCGGGTCCGTTTCATGCGAGATCTCCTGTTCATCGATCGGCGAGAGCCCGGCCGCCCGCGTCGCGGCTCCCTCGGCCGGCTCCTGGTGGTCCTATTCCTCGCCGGCGCCGCCGGCTGCACGCCGCAGGCGTCCGTGCCGAGTGCCACCGGGCAGGCTCTGGCCATTCGGGGGGTGTGGCTGTGGGACGGGCGTGGCTCGGCGGGTCGGGCCGACACCACGATCGTGGTGGTGGGAGAGAGGATCAGCGCCGTCGGACCGAGCTCGGAGACCGCTGTCCCGCCGGGCGCTCGAGTGATCGACGGCGACGGGCTGTTCGCGATCCCCGGCCTGTGGGACATGCACGTCCATGCGTTGTGGGAGGCGGGTGTTCCCGAAACCTTCCTGCCGCTCTTCGTCGCCCAGGGTGTCACCGGGATCCGCGACATGGGGGGCA
>JAWVZD010000173.1:0-5369 GCA_033722395.1 Thermoanaerobaculia bacterium
ACCGAGCGCCTTCGACCATCTCGGAGGCAGAGATCCGTGAGCGCGGCTCCCGCTTCCGCGCCCGGATCGTCCCGGTGCGCGACGAGCCGGGCGCCAAGGCGGAGCTCGAGCGGATCCGGCAGGACGAGCCGTCGGCTACCCATCACTGTTGGGCCTGGCGGCTCGGCTGGCCGGCGACGGCCCGCTCCTCGGACGCCGGTGAGCCGAGTGGCACGGCGGGTGCGCCGATCCTCCGCGCCGTCGAAGCGGCCGGGGTATCGGACTGCTTGTTGGTGGTGAGCCGCTGGTTCGGCGGCACCAAGCTCGGCCGGGGCGGGCTGGTGCGTGCCTACGGGGCGGCGGCTCGCGCCTGTCTGGAGAGAGCCGCCCTGGTGGAGCGGACCGAGACGCGGCGGGTTGTCGTGGAGCTCCCCTACGACCGCATGGGCGGACTCGAGCGCCGGCTCGGCTCGGAGGAGGTCGTCGTGCGGGAGCAGAGTTTCGGCGAGAGCGTGCGGCTCGAGCTCGAGATCGAGTCCGGCCGGCTGGCCTGGTTGCTGGCGGAGCTGGCGAATCTCGGTCCGTCGGTACGGGCGAGGGCCGTCGAGGAGGAGCGCGCGAGCCGAGAGGACTCTCGGTAGTGGTCTCTTGGTAGACTGGCGCCGGATCACGTTCCGTACAGCCGAATTCACCCCAAGGGAGACCGCAAGATGAGCGAGTCCGAGCCTCCGAACACCCCTCCTTCGAATCCACCCGGCGACACGCCCCCGCCGCCGCAGCCGCCCGGCTCGACGGCCCCGCCACCGCCTCCGGCGTCGTCGGGAGGGGAGAACCGCACCGTGATGATCGTGCTTTCCTACCTCTGGATTCTGGCGCTGATCCCGCTGCTGGTAGAGAAGGAGGACAAGGAGGTGCAATGGCACGCCAAGCACGGCCTGGTGCTGACCGCCGCCGAGCTCGCCTTCTGGATCGTCATCTCGGTGATCAACGTCTTCTCCGGCTTTTTGGGCTGTCTGCTCGGACCGCTGTTCTTCCTCGTCTGGCTGGCGATCGTCGGCCTGCACGTCGTCTGTATCGTCAAGGGTGTCAAAGGCGAGCGGGTCACGGTTCCGGGGCTCAGCCAGTATGCCGATCGCTTCTAGCCGAAGAGGTCGGTGCGGCCCGCAGCCGGGCCCTTAGCGGGGAGGGTGCCGCTGGAGCTGCTCGGTGGAGCGCCAGGAGCGCTGACGACGACGCTCGGTCGGCCGAGCGTGGAGGGCAGCGAATCTATTGGCGCCCGTCGTCGTAGGGACGGATAGAACGGATCGACCACGAGGAGGAGAGCGATGAACGAGCCGACCACCACGCCGCCCCCGCCGCACGACCCCCCGCCCCCCAGCGGCCCGACCGGCAATGCCTGGGAGCGACGCGGCACACTCGGCTTCGTCCAGGGGCTGATCGAGGCCGCCAAGGGATTCGTCGTCGCTCCCGGAGCGACCTTTGCCGAGACGCGACGTAGCGGGGACCTCGCCAGCCCGCTTCTCTTCGCCGTCCTACTGAACACCGTCGCCGCGCTGATCGGGCAGATCTGGGCGATGTTGATCGGCACCTCGTTCCTGTCGATGCTGCCGGCGGAGATGCGCGAGGGTCTGGGGATGATGATGGTCTCCTCCGGGGCCGGACTGATCGTTTCGGTCGTCGTAGTACCGATCGTCACCGTCATCGGTGTCTTCATCGGCAGCGCCATCCTCCATCTGATGCTGCTCCTGGTGGGCGGCACGGAAAGCTCCACCGCCGGCTTCGAAGGCTCGTTGCGGGTCGTCTGCTACTCCGGTGTCGGGCAGCTCGGCCGGATCGTGCCGGTGTTGGGCGGACTGATCGCGACCGTCTGGACGGTGGTCCTTCTGGTCATCGGCCTGACCCGGCTGCACGGCACCAGCGAAGGCAAGGCGATCGCCGCCGTGCTGTTGCCGCTCGTCATCTGCTGCCTGTGCGTCATGGGTGCCTTCATGATGGGGGTCGGCGGCGCGGTCCTGAGCGGCCTCCAGGCGCAGTGAGATGTCGCCCGCGCGGCAGCTGGCGCTCCTCTGGGCGGCTGTCGCCGTCGCCTGCGCCGCCGGCCTGCTGATCACGCCGCGACTGGCGCCCGCACTCCTGCCGGCGGTCGCTGCCGAGCTGCCGGCCTGCCAGGTGAAGGCGGTCGCCGGTCTGCCCTGCCCGACCTGCGGGGCGGGTCGCTCGACCCTGGCGCTCTCGGGGCTCGACCCGCTCGGTGCCCTGGCGACGAATCCGCTCGTCACCCTGGCCTGGCTGGCGCTGATCGTGGGTGGGATCCGAGCCGGCGCCTTGGCGCTCACCGGCCGACGGCTTCCGGCGCTGCCAAACCGGCTGCCCCTCACCCTGCGCTGGGGCGCCGTCGCGATGGTCGCCGCGAACTGGCTCTACCTGCTCGAGCGGGGCGTCTGAGCGGCCGCCATGTCGGCCTTTCGACGTCTCGTCCTGGTGTCGTTCGTGGTGTTGGCTCTGCTGGCGATCGATCTGGTGCGAGCCCCCCAGCGTCAGGTGAGTGCGCGTCTGCTGGTTGCCGCGATCGACCTCTATCAGCGCACGCTGTCACCGTGGGCCGCGGTGGTCGGAGCGCGCTGTCGTTTCGAGCCGACCTGCAGCCGGTACGCCGAGGTCGCCATCGGTCGTCTGGGCGCGGCGCGGGGTCTCTTCCTCACCGCGGGCCGGCTGGCTCGCTGCGGACCGTGGACGCCGCAGGGCACGGTCGATCCCCCTCCGCGAGCCGACGCCGCAGCGGCGGGATGGAATCTCGCCGCCGAATCGGCTAGGATCGGATCACAGTAGGAAGGAGACAGAGGGACCCGAGTCCGGTGCGGTTCGAAGGGAGCCGCCTCTGGGAGGGGTCTTTCTCCGTCTTCGGAGCCCTCGTGGCGCATGCCGCGCGGAGGCGCCGGAGCGAGAGGCACTCGTGATGCGACGTGACTCCGCCTCCAGTCCGGCACTCAGAATCGCCGCCACGATCGCACTGACGATCGTCGTCGTGGGGCTACTCTATCTGCGTCTCGATCGGGGGCTGACGAGCGCCGGCCGGGCGATCGGCATCGTCCTGGAGCAGCGTGGCCAGGCGGTGGCGCTCGGCGAGGTGGTGGATCGGATGCCGGCGGACCGGGCGGGTCTCGAGGCCGGCGACCGCCTGGTGGCGATCAATGCCTACCCGCTCGATTCCCTGCTCTCCTACGACGAGGCGGCCCGGTCGTTCGAGCCGGGCGAGCCGCAGCTGTTCACGGTCGAGCGCTCCGGCGAGCGAATGGATCTCGCCGTCGTACCGGGCATCCGGTTCGACTGGTCGGGCTACCTGTTCGGTGCCCTGGCGAGCCTCCTGCACCTGGCGATCGGCCTGCTGATCTTGCTCCAACCGGGCGGCGAGGTGCGTTCGCGCCTGTTGTGGATCCTGCTCGTCGCCATCGGCGTCGAGCTCGCCCTGCCGACCGGGATGATCGGCGAGCCGATGGTGATCCTGGCGGTCGACTGCGCCTTCTGGCTCTTGACCGGCCTGCAATTCGGCATCGAGCTGCACCTGGTCTCGATGATCCCGCAGCCGCAGCGCTGGTTCCGCGAGCGGCGCTGGCCGCTAGCCGTCTTTTACGGCACCGGCGCCGTTCTGGCGCTGACGATGTGCGCCTCGCTCGTGCCGGGGGCCGACGAGACGGTGGCGCTCGGCTGGCTGTGGTCGCCCGCCGGTGAGTATTTGGTGACCGGCTGGTTCCTCGCTTGGGCCCTGGGTGTGGTTGGCCTGCTCGCCAACGGCGCCCTACGTTGGCCCGAGCCCAGGGGTCGTCAACAGGCATGGCTGGTGCTGTTCGGGGTGTTGCCCTGGGCCCTCCTCACGGTGGCCATCGGCTACTGGGACCTCGCCGGGGTGGCCTATCCGGACTGGGTCGACTACGCCGAGCCGCTGGTCTTCCTCTTCTTCCCGCTGGCCGTCTTCCTGGCGGTCTACCGCTATCGACTGTTCGATCTCGAACTGGTCGTTCGCCGCAGCCTGGTGTTCGGTGCCCTGTCGACCTGTCTCCTGCTGCTCTTCTACGGTGCGCTCGGCGCCGGTGGGGCGATCCTGTCGAGGCTGGTCGAGGGGCCGGTGTCATCGACCGTGGTCATCGCCGGGGCGACGCTGGTCCTGGGCCTGCTGTTCTCCCCGCTGCGTCGCTTCATCGAAGAGCGCATCGAGCGCCACGTCTTTCCCGAGCGCACGGCTCTTCGCGAGCGTCTGACGCGGATGGTGCGGGACCTTCCCGGCGCCGGGCAGCTGCCGGAGATGGCCGACACTCTGGTGTCTGACGTGGTCGAGGTCTTCGGCGTCGCCGGAGCCGGCCTGTTCCTGTCGGATCGCAACTCCGATCTGCTGGTCGTGCGTGCGTCGCACGACATGGACGGCATGAGCGAGGGCTTTCTGGTACCGAAGAGCGACCCACTGGTCGAGCTGCTGGTGGCGCGCGACAGCGCCACGCCGGCCGAGCTGTGGCCGCGCGGGGAGTTCTTCGCCGAGCGACTGCGCTCGATGGGCGGCGAGCTGGCGGTGCCGATCGGCCGGGAGGGATCGCTCACCGGTGTCCTGGTGCTGCGCGCCAAGCGCGACGTCACCCGCTTCCGAGCCGAGGAGATCGAGCTGCTCGACCTGCTGGCGCATCATGTCGCCACGGTGCTCGAGAGCGCCCATCTTTTCGAGTCGGCGACCTTCGACGGCCTGACCGGCCTGCTGCGGAAAGAGGCGGTCCAGGCCGAGCTCGAGCGCGAGCTCGAGCGGGCGCTGCGCTACGGACGGCCGCTGACCGTGGCGATGATCGATCTCGATCGCTTCAAGCAGATCAACGATCGCTTCGGTCACCTGGCGGGCGACCTGCTGCTGCGGCGTGTCGCCGCGGTGATCGAGGGCAATCTGAGGAGCACCGACATTCTGGGACGGTTCGGTGGCGAGGAGTTCCTCCTGCTGCTGCCGGAGACCGAGACCGAGGCGGCCCGCAGCGTGGTCGAGAAGCTGCGGTTGGCGGTCGAGGGGCTCGAGGTCGAGACCGATCGTGGCGACGAGCTGGGGATCACCGTGTCGATCGGCCTCGCCAGCCTCGACGATCTCCCGGAGGGTGTCGATCCGGGACCGGAGAGCCTGCTCGAGGTCGCCGACCGCTCCCTCTACCACGCCAAGCGCGCCGGCCGGAACCGGGTCTCGACCGGCGTCAGCCGCCGGGCGATGCGCTGAGCTTCCGCTGGCGGGCCAGCAGCCAGTACGAGGCGGCGGTCACCGCCAGGGTCGGTAGCGTGGCGCCGATCGGCGCCGCCGTATGGTACAGAACTTGGTAGACGGCGACGCCGGCACCCCAGGCGACGAGCGTTCGAGGCCGCCATTCGGG
>JAWVZD010000174.1:0-5367 GCA_033722395.1 Thermoanaerobaculia bacterium
GCTCGAAGCCGAAGCGCTCTTCGAGCAGATGCCATGTCTCTCCCTCTTCGTAGGTCGATACATCGCGGCCGACGACGAGCGCCGGACGGGGCATGGTCAGCGGATGGACCCGCGGGCTCCCCAGGTCGACTCCGTCCGGCGTCAGTCCCGAGCCGGTGGCCCAGATCTCCACCCCGTCCTGGCGCGCCGCGCCGGCCAGCAGATCCTCGAGCTCCGCCCGTCGCTCGCCGTCGCCCAGCGGTACGACGATCGTGCCCGGACCGAAACCTCGCCGCCCGTCGGAGGTCGAGGCGACCAGCGGGCGTTCCGCCACCCGAGCGTCGAAGCCGGCTTCGAGAAGCCGCCGGAGGGTACGCGGCGCGAAGTAGGAGCGCCAGTCGAGGAAATAGGCGTAGGCCTCCGGGTCGGCCTCGAAGCGCCCCGCGGGCTCAAGCGGCGCCACCAGCTCGGCACCCCGCACGCCGCGCGCGAGATCGTCGCGTGCGACGGCGTCGAACCGGGCTCCGAAGGCGAGCGGCAGGGTCCAGGTCGAAACGTCGTAGAAGGTCGTCTCGGTGAAGTCGGTGACGGTCTCGAAGAGCGAGCGCACGAGCAGATACCGCGGCTGATCGATCGGTACGAACCAGCTCCAGGCCGGATCGTAGATGCGGCCCTCCAGCTCGAGCCCGGCGGCCAGCTCCTCGACCCGGATGCGGTGCCCCAGCAGCACGTCGATCAGCCGAGAGCAACGCGGCACGTCGTGCGGACAGGAAAAGACGAAGCCGGCACGCTCGTCCCGCGCCGCCTGCTCGAGGCCGCGGCGGCGGAACGAGGCCTGATGGCTCACGAGATCCCGTTTGAGAGCGACCCCCCGCGAACCATCGACAGCGACGTCCGGAAGTGGTTCGAGATCGCCCGCTCGAAGGTGAGCCGGCCGTTCTCGGTCTCCTGGGCGTGACCGCGCGCGCTCGCCTGCTCGAACAGGACGCCGACCGAGCCGATCAGATCGGGATAGGTCGAGCCCTTGCCCGGATAGAAGTCGTCGAAGGTCTCACCCGAGTAAAAGAGCTCCCCCGCCTCCCCCAGGGCCCGCGCGTGGTACTCGGCCAGCGCCCGGGTGAGCTCGAGATTGCGCTCCGGCTTGAGCGGGTTCTCTCGCTCCGGCACGCCAGGCTGGAAAAAATAGGTCGAGTCGCTGCCCATCTCGTGGAAGTCACCCACCAGATCCGGCAGCCAGCGGTGGAGTGTCTCGACGCGGGCGCGCGACTCGGGATGCTGCAGCAAGAGCCAGTCCCGATTCAGGTCGAACCAGTAATGGTTGGTGCGGCCGTTCGGCCACGCCTCACGGTGCTCGCGATGGTTCTCGTCCGCCACCACCCGCTCGCCCCGGTGCATGTTGACCCAGGTGGCGAACCGGCCCATGCCGTCCGGGTTCAGGCTGGGATCGATCAGCACGACACTGCGATCCAGCCAGCCGGCGACCTCGTCACTCTCCGCCGCGGCGAGGTGGTAGGCGACGAGAGCCGCGGCGTTCGAGCCGCTCGCCTCGTTGCCGTGAATGCTGTAGCCGAGGTAGATCACTACCGGCGAGGCGTCCACCTCCTCCGAAGTCGGCATCGGCAGGCCGGGGTCGAGCAGCCGACGGCGCTCTTCGAGGATCCGGTCGAGGCCGGCCAGGTTGCTCGGCGAGGTGGCCACCAGTAGCACCAAGCGCCGACCTTGGTGGGTGAGGCCCTGCTCGACCAGCGTGAGCCGCGCCGAGGCGGCGGCCAGGCGGTCGAGGTAGGTGAGCAGCTGGTCGTGCCGCAGGTGCCAGCGCCCGATCGGATACCCGAGCACCTCCTCCGGAGTCGGAACCGCGGCGTCGTACTCGACGCCCGACGGCAGGATCGGCGCCACGTCGGCCCCGGCGAGGGGTCCTGCGGGGAGCATCGCGATCAGGAGCGCCCACCCCAGGATCGACGGTCTGCGGGCGAAACGCGGGATTCGATTCGTTCGATGCACTCTCGGTCCGTCCTTTCGTAACGAAGAGCGCTCCGGGGAGCGGCTCAGAGCCCTTCCCCCGCGAGCTCTATCTCGACCTTCGGAGCAGCCGCATTGTGCTCGATCACCAGCCGGGCCCGCCGGTTCCCGGGGGCGCTGGGCACGAAGCGCACACCGAACGTGCACTCCCCGCCGCCGACCAGATACGGCAGACCCTGGCAGGTCCCCGGGACGACGACGAAGTCGTCCGCCGCCGCGCCGTCGATGCGGATCTCCTCGAGCACCAACCGCCCCTCGCCGGAGCTCGTCACCTCGACCGTCAGCACCTCGCTGCGCCGACCGGTCGGCTGGGCGCCGAAGACGAGGCGCTGCGGCCGCACGCCGATGCCCGGCTCCGGCGCCGGCCGGCCGATGCCCTGCAGCACCAGGCTCCGATCACCCTCGGGGGCATTCGACCGCACCACCAGCCGGGCATCGCGCGGACCATCGGCCAGCGGCGAGAAGCGCACCACCAGCCAGCAGCTGCGGCCGGGAGCGAGCTCGCCGCTGGAGCACCCGTTGCTGGCGACGACGAAATCGGCCGCCGCCGCGCCACCGACCGAGATCTCGTCGAGCCGCAAGAGCGCGTCCCCCTCGTTCGAGATCTCGACGCGCAGATCCTGGCTCTCCGTCTGCCGCACGGCGGCGAAATCGAGGCGCGACCGACCGATGGCGAGAGCCGGCGCCCGGGCGTGACCGGAGAGCTCGACCTGCGGCGGCTCGCCCGGAGCGTCGGAAGGCACCGATAGACGCGCCGAGAGGTCGCCGCCCCGCTGGGGACGGAAGAGGAGCGACACCTCGCAGCGCTGGCCCGGGGAAACCGTGGTTCCCGAACAGGCGTCCCGCACGACGGCGAAGGCGCCCGCCGAAGGCCCGCCGACGCGAAGCCGACCGACCGACAGGATCGCCGTACCGCTGTTCTCCACCACCAGACTACGCGCCGAGCTCTCCTCGCCGATCCGCACCGCCTCGAAGCTCATCGATCGCGTGCTCAGGCGGACCCGCGGCGAGACACCTCGACCGCTGATCCCCACCCCTGGGGCCAGACCGCCGGACGCTTCGCGGATCTCCAAGCTCGAGCGCACCGTACCCTCGCCCCGCGGGGCGAAGGTGATCACCGCGCGACAGGTGCCGCCGACGTCGAGAGAGCGCCCGCTGCAGTCCTCCCGCTCGAGACGGAACGCCCCGCCGTCGGCGACACGAAGACTACTGATGGCGATCGACTCGTCGCCACGGTTGGTCAGCGACAGGGTGCGCGGCTCACTGCGGGTGCCGACGCGCTGCGATCCGAAGTCGAGGCCCTCGGGATCGATTGCGAGATCGGGACCCGTGCCGCGCCCTTCCAGTGCGATGCGTGAACTGCCCTCGAAGGCGTCGCTCTCGATCTCGACGAATCCCTCCCGGCGCCCCAGGAGGGCCGGTCGGAACACCAGCCGCAGCGAGCAGCTCTCCCCGGGCGCCAGCTCGGCGCGCGAGCACTCGTTGCCGACCAGACGAAACTCGCCGTCGGAGCCCTCGAGGGTCACACGCTCGATGTGCAGAATGGCACTGCCCGAGTTCGTGAGCTCGAGATCGTGACCCGGGCTGGTCGCACCGACCGATTCGGAGCCGAAGTCGAGGCGCTCCGGCCGGGCTGCCAGGCTGGGCGCCACGCCGCGTCCGAGAAGCACCAGATCGGGCATGGCACGCGGCGTGGCGACGGCTAGCGCCAGCTCGGCGCTGTGTTCGCCCGGCCGCCCGGGGGCGAAGGCGAACTCGACCGAACAGCTGGCGCCGCGCTCGAGCTCCGCACCGGAGCAGTCGTCGGCTACAGTGCGGAACTCGGTGCTCGCCGAGCCCGCCACGCCGACCGACTCGACGCCTAGGGACCGCCAGCCGCCATTGGTGATGGTGACGCCCTGCGGTTCGGAGAGCTCGCCGACCCTGAGCGGCTCGAACTCGACCGTGGCAGGGTCGAGCTCGACGCGGGGTGCGGTCAGATACCACGTCGCGGCGGCGGCGAGCAGCAGGAACACGGCGAGCCACCACCGCCCCCGCCGCCTCGGCGGGGAAGGGACCTCCGGCGGCGGCCCCTTCTCGTCCCCCTTGTCGACCGATTCCCAGGAGTCCTGGTGACCCAGGGGAAGCTCGATCAGCTCGTCGCGGGACGTGTCGTCACTCATGAGCGGGGAAGGCCGGCAGGCGCGGGAACCGCTGGCGGCTGATTATACGGCCCGTGTGGCAGCGCCGCAGTCCCGCTTGCCGCCCGAGCCTCGGGAGTCCACAATAGTTCCGCGAGGAGCAAGAGGAGAGTCCGTGCAAATCACCGAGCTGCTGCGCTACGCCCGGGGCGACGAGCCCGCCGACCTGCTGTTGGCCAACGCCCGTGTCGTCAACGTCCTCTCCGGCGAGATCGTCGAGACCGACGTCGCACTGGTGCGGTCGCGGATCGCCGGGCTGGGCGATTACGAGGCCCGTGAGACCGTCGACCTCGGGGGTGCCTATCTCGCCCCCGGCCTGATCGACGCCCACGTCCACATCGAGTCGAGCCTGGTGCCACCGGCGGAGTTCGCCCGCTCGGTCGTGCCGCGCGGCACGACGACGGTGGTGACCGACCCGCACGAAATCGCCAACGTGCTCGGACTCGACGGCATCCGCTTCATGTTCGAGGACGCCAAGCGCCAACCGATGAGCATGTACGTCATGGCCTCGTCGTGCGTGCCGGCGACCTCGATGGAGACCAACGGCGCGGTGCTGGAGAGCTACGACCTGATGGCCCTGCGCTCCGATCCGTGGGTCCTCGGGTTGGCGGAGGTGATGAACTTTCCCGGCGTCGTCCATGCCGATCCGGGGGTGGTCGAAAAGCTGCGGGTCTTCCGGGATCTGGTGATCGACGGGCACTGTCCGGGACTCTCCGGCAAGGATCTGGCCGCCTACGTCGCCGCCGGCATCGGCTCGGATCACGAGTCGACCACGGTCGAGGAGGCGCGCGAGAAGCTCCGCCTCGGCATGACGATCTTCATCCGCGAAGCCACCAACGCCCGCAACCTGCGCGCCCTGCTGCCACTCGTCACGCCCGCCAACCACCACCGCATCTGCTTCTGCACCGACGACCGCCAGCCGGCCGATCTGCTCGACGAGGGACACATCGACCACATGCTGCGCGTCGCCATCGCCGAAGGACTCGACCCGCTGATGGCCCTGCGCATGGCGACCTGGAACCCGGCGAGCTACTTCCGTCTCGCGGATCGAGGCGCCATCACCCCCGGCCGCCGAGCCGACCTGATCGCCTTCGACAGCCTCGAGGAGCCGCGGCCCCGCCTCGTCTGGCGCGGCGGGCGACTGGTGGCGCGCGACGGCGCTCTGGTCGACGAGTCGACGGAGGCC